>JBBDNX010000580.1:0-14663 GCA_040877345.1 Pirellulales bacterium | reverse complement strand
GGGCGGTGCAGGTAGGCACAGCAAATGGCCACCTTTTGCCGCATCCCCCGCGAGAGCTCCTGCGCAACCGCGTGCCGCTTATCCGCCAACTCGAACTGTTCCACCAGGTGGTTGGCGTCCTGTAAATAATCGTGCACGCGGTAGACGGAGGCCGTGAACTCCAAATGCTCCCAGACGGTCAGCGTGTCGAAAAGTTTCGGATCGTCCGGGATGAACGCCAATTGACCCTTGGCGGCGACCGGTTCGGCGGCCACCTCGTAACCGGCGACCAGCAGCCGGCCGCGTGTCGGTGGAATGATCCCCGCGAGGGCGCGCAGTGTCGTCGTTTTGCCCGCGCCGTTCGGGCCAACCAGGCCCAACACCGCGCCGGGCGCCACTTCAAAGGTCAGTCCCGCGACGGCAATCGTCTCGCGGTACTGCTTGTGGAAGTCGGCAACCTGGATCAGATTCATCTGTTCGTCATCTTTGCGCCTTCGCGCCTTTGCGAGAGTCGTCGTCCGTAGCGTCCGTCCGCGGCCTTCCTCCGTCTTCGTGATCCGAATAACCGTACCGGCGGATAAACGGCTGCCAGCGGCGGGCGATCTCGGCACGCAACTCGGGCGCCAAGTCGTAGCGGTTGGTCTCGTAGCCTTGGGTGGCCGCTACGTACGCTTCCAAGCGGGGCAGGACGTTGTCGAAGTCGCCCAGGGCGAGCTCGTTGTACACGCGGCGCATCTGGCCGATGGGGTCGCGGACCAACTCCTCATAGGTCACTTCGCAGAGCCGGTCGGCCGCCACCAGCGATCGGTCGCGCTCGAAAACCTCGTACATCCGCTCAAATGTCTCCAGCACTCGCTCTTCCAGCCCGGCGAAGTCGGGCTGCTCGAGTGCGTGCTTGCGATACAAGGTCGTCCACAAGTTCACGGTCGATGGAAAGACCACGAACGGGTCGCGGACGATGTGCACGAAACGCGCGCCGGGAAACATCTCCACCAGCACCTGGATGCGGCAGGTGTGCGGCGGCGACTTGAGCACGATGCGCCCCGGCCGCCGGTAGGTGATCTCCTGCAGGAACCGCCGGAACACGCGTTTCCAGCGCTCGAGCGCCTGGGGGCGAATTCCCTCCAGCGTCAGATATTCCTGGTCCATCGGCGGATGGTTCGGGAAGGCGATCGTGAGGTACGGCGACGGAACCCCCAGGTTAGCCAGCGCGAACTCGTCCTCCTGCGGCCGCTGCCAGCCGGCCGGCATATTGTCCATCGGCCGCCGCGAGGGAAGAAGGAACCACAGCCAGCGGGTGGCGAAGTCTTCGCTGATCAGAAAGTGGTTCGGCGCCAGGCACTCGAAGGTGGTCGGGTAAGTATGCCGCTCATCCTGAACCAGCAGCTCGTGCAGCAGCGTCGTGCCGGCCCGCCAATGTCCGATGATGAACACCGGCTCGTGCTCGATCCGGGTCCGGCCCACCCGCCAGCCGACCAGCAGCCACTGCCAGCGCCGCCATACGCTGTGAAACAGGCTGAACAGCGTGATGAAGAAGACCGCCGGCCAGCACCGCCAGTGGACCGCGAACCGATTGCGCGCCAAGAGCCGCAACCAGCCGTGGAAATTCATGCCGGTCCAGAAGCGCGGCGACCACTCGCGGCGGAAAGGAGTTTTGGGCTTTCGGCTTTGGGTATTCAGTGACACGCTGCCGCAACGGAGAAATCGCGCAACGCAGCGGACCGGCCAATCGCCGCGCTCAGGGGCGAGACTGCCTCGCCGGCGCATGGCGTCCGTTCGGGGCTGGCGAGCTGCGCTGTGCCCGAAGCCCATCCAAACATGGTAGTCCAAGGCGGCGACTGGCCGCCAGGGGTCGGCCGGTCCCTGGCGAGCGACGCGGTTGGGCTCGGCCCAGCGGGCGATCCTGGCGCCGGCACTCTACCGCGTGAGGCGTTGCGAGTTGCCGTCCGGGCGCCGGGCCACTGCCTGCAAGGCCGTCTGCATCGCCATGACCAACTCGTGTCCCGGCTGTTTGCCCGTGACGCGGTTCAGCGGCACCCCACGCGGAGAAAGGAACTGGACCGTGGGATATCCCTTCACCTGGAACGTTCCGCACACCTCCGGTTCGGCATCGGCGTCGACCAGCACGCACACAAACTGGCCCGCCAACCGGATCACCTGTTCCTGGGTGAAAACTTCCTCGGCCATCTGGTGGCAGTAAGTACACCACTCGGCCGTGAAGAACACCAGCAGCGGCCTGCCTTGTTCGCGGGCGGCATCCCGTCCCCTGGCATAACCCTCGACAAACTCGATTTTTTCCCGCGCCGGCAGAGGCCGGCCTGGCGCCTCGTGCCGGCTTGCCGCCTCTTGAAGCGGCTCGTCCTCAAACTGGCATCCAACCAAGGTTGCCGCCACAGCCACACCAACCATCCAAAGCAAGGCCCACCGATCGGTCATCTGTCGATCCTTCAGTCGTGCTCCCGGCGGCCTTCCAGGCCGCTGACGCAATAACGATCGTTGTTCCCGCCTCAGTCGCGCCGGCGGCGATGCCGCGGCACTTGCCGATGGCCCAGGCCCGACAACCTGCGGATTCTAGGTCAAATCGCGCCGCCAGGCCAAGAGCACTTCCGGGCCTCCGTGGCCCGCGGGCTCGCGGGCAGCTTGCAAGACAGGAGCGGCTAGACGCCAAGCGGCATTCCAGCCGGCACGCGGCCGGGTTTTCTCTTTTTTCCCTGGTCCGATACGATTAGAGCGGGAGGAAGAATCGATGTCGAAGAATCAGAAGCAGACCGTCCGCAGACCGGCCATGAAGTTCCCGAACCTGCGAAAAAAAATGCAAAAGCAGAAAGTGCAGCAGCAGCCGCTCCACAAGATTGGCAAGAAGAAGTGAGCGGCGACTCAAAGCCGGAATGCCAAAAACAGCCAGGCGAGCGGACTGTCGCCCGCTCGCCTGGCTCACAGCATGGGTCTTGCCAATTTGTAGCAGGCCACACTCCGTGTGCCGTTGCCTTCGCCGGCCCGCTGTGCCGCCGGATCTTCGACCGGATAAATCCGGTCACAAACCCTGACGCGGACGTGGGGCCGCCGATCGGACGGCCGCTTCGAACTCAAGCCTAGGTGTTGAAGTACTCGTCGCTGGCAAGAAGAGCTGCTTGCACTTGCTGCCAACGGGCACCGGCCCGCAGCACGCTGACCCAGAAGGCGCGGCCCCCCGCATCGGCATTGCGGTTCAGGTAATCCTGGTACCAGCCTTCGAACGCCCCGAACCGATCGCTGGGGTCGTCTACCAGCAGGCCATGGAACTCGTCGCTGTTGACGAAGCTGGCGGCAACCTGGCCGCGGCTGGCGCCGGCGCTCATCTGGCTCTCCCAGAACAAGAGGCCACTGGCATCGGGGGCGCGGCCCAGCAGATCGTTGTACAGGCCGGCCACGAACGTCTGGTTCGTGCTTCCATGCAGGTTGAAGTACTCGTCCGAGGCGGCGATGCCGATCACGATCTCGTCTTCGGCCACGCCCGACTGGATCAGGCTGACCCAGAAGTCGCGGCCATCCGGCTCGGCGGAGCGCGAGAGCAAATGCTGGTACAAGGAATCGACCAGGTTTCGCAGGTGCTCGTCCGAGTTCAGGAAGCCAAGGGCGATCTGCTCGCGGCTGCCGCCGTTGTCCAGCACGCCGATCCAGAACTGGATCTCCGCTTCGCCCGCTTGCCGGTTCAGCACGTCGAGATAGAGGTTACGAACGAACGAGTGCTCGCGGGTCTCGATCGTCACCGTGGCCGGATCGCTGTCGTCCACGCCGTCGGTGGCCACGTAGGTGAAGGTGTCGATCCCTTCGAACGTCGCCCCCGGCGTATACGTGAACGAGCCGTCGGCGTTGAGATCCAGGGTGCCGCGCGTCGGCCCGCTCACGAGTTGAGCTTCCAGGTCGTCGCCGTCCGCGTCGGTGTCGTTGGCCAGCACGCCCGGCGCCGAGACGACCACCGTGTCTGTCTCGTTGAGCGTCAAGAAGAAGTCGTCGTTGGCAACCGGAGCCTCATTGGTGACCTCGATGATGGTCACCAGGTAGTCTTCCACCTCGCCGCTCAAAGCCAGCCCCGTCGGCGACAGCCCGCCCGAACTGCTCAACCGAAACCGGGCGAACGTGTTGCCCAAATCGGCCAGTGCGGGGACGTCGACGGTCAGGAAGTTGGCTCCGGCCGACAGCGCAAAGCTGCTGAAGACCTTCTCGCCAGCATCGTTCCAGTCGCCGTCGGCATTGAAGTCGATCCAGGCATCGAGGAGACCGGCCTCGGAGGCGACCACGGTCACATTGGCGGTGCGGTCCGGCCGCAAGGTGTTGGTGAAGACCACGCCGTCTTCGTCGGTGCCGTCTCCAGTGGCCGTGGCGTTGGGCTGGCCGTCCAGTTCAGCGTCGACGGTGGCGCCCAGGAAAAGGCTGGTGATGACGTGGGCCGCTCCGTCGCTGGCCAACAGCGTCGGATACGGGGGATCGGGGGCATCGCCCAGATCGAGCGGCTGGCCCGTCAGAGTCACCACCGCCACGTTGCTGTCCACGGTGCCGTCGTTGGCTACGTAAGTGAAGCTGTCGGTGCCCGTGAAGCCGGCGTCGGGCGTGTAGATAAACGAGCCGTCCGTGTTGAGCACCAGGATGCCGGCCGACGGGCCGGTCACCAGCTCGGCCGTGAGCGGGTCCTCCTCCACGTCGCTGTCGTTCTCGAGCACTCCGGGGGCGGGCACAATCAGCGGAATGCCCGGCTGGAAGGCATAGGCATCGTCGTTGGCGACGGGCGGATCGTTGACGGCCTGGACCTCGACCACGAAGGTCTTCACGATCGTATCGTCGCCGCCGCCGGCCGTTCCGCCGTCGTCCTGGACAGTCACCGTGATCGTGGCCGTGCCCGAAGCGTTCGCCGCGGGCGTGAACACCAACTGGCCGGTTGTGTCGGGGCTGGTATAGATCACGGTCGGATCGGGAATCAGCGCCGGATTGTCGCTCTCGGCCGTGACCGTAATGGTCTGCTCTTCGCCGTCCCCGGCGCTGATGCCCGTCAGCACGACGATCTGCTGGCCGGCGTCCTCCTGGATGACCAGCGGGTTGGGCGTGATGTCGTCGAGCGTCGGTTCCGCGTTGGGCGGGTTGACCGTCACTTCGGCCGTGTCGGTGTCCGAGGCGCCGTCGGCGTCGGTCACTCGCAACACCACCGTGAAGGTGCCGGTCGACGAGGCGTCGAACACCACGTTCTCGCCCGCCGTTTCGAACGTGCCGTTGTTGTCCAGATCCCACTCGAAGGTGGCGATGTCGTCACCCGGATCGCTGGAGGCCGAGCCGCTGAGCGTGATGTCCACGTTCCGCGTGGTAGTATAGGGGCCGCCCGCTTCGGCCGTGGGCGCCACGTTGTTCACGGTCACCAGGGCCGTGTCGGTGTCCGAGCTGCCTTCCGAGTCGGTCACGCGCAGCCCGACCGTGAAGGTGTCCGAGTCGGTCGAGTTGAACGTGGTGGTTTCACCCGTGGCATCGTCGAACTGGCCGTCGTTGTCCAAATCCCACTCGAAACTGACGATATCGTCGTCCGGATCGGTCGAGCCGGAGGCATCCAGGAGGATGTCGCTCCCTTCGTCGACCGTGTAGGGGCCGCCCGCGTCCGCCGTGGGCGGGCTGCCCGGCGTGGTGGAGGTGATCGTGGCGCTGTCGCTTTGAAACGTTCGCCCGGTGGCGGTGGAGCTGGCGCTGAAGTTGATGTCGGTCGGCCCGGTGAACGTTGCCGACGTGGTGAAATTGGCCGTGTACAACAACAGCGGCGTGGTGCCGTTGCCCGGCCAGTTGCCTGCGCTATCAGACCATGCCACGTGGATGAACATGTCGGTGCTAGGATCCCCGTCGAAATCCTCAGTGTCAGGCTCCTCGTCGATCGTATCTGGATTGATAGCAATGTCTTCGGTGAACAAATCGGTCAGGTTGTTGAACGTCAACTCGCTGGAGTCGAAGTGCAGCCGCAACCCCAGCCCGGTGAGCGTTTCGTCCTCAGGGTTCGCGGTGGAATAGATTGCGTCCACGCTGACCGGATCGCTGGCGCCGGCGGCTTGCGCGTCCGGCGTCACGTCGATGATCTGCTCCCCGTCCAGCAACCTGCGGTCTTCCAGCGCCTCCAGGGCAAGCGGCAGAATCGACAGCTTTCTGCCGGCCTTCCGGCCATGGCCATTGCGGCGCGCGACGTTCTTCATGTCGGTGAGCCAGTTCACTGAAATCATGCGAGTGCACCTCGTATTAGGGAACGTTAAAGTCTATGAACGCCTGAGGATTTCCGATTTCACCGCTCAGGATTGCCGCCCCAGGGACTGCCCAAAGCACCGCTTAATTCACTGCCGCTCTGCACGGACCCCACCGCCTCGGCGTCGGTCGTCGGCTGCATTTCGCTCAGCGCCAGCGGCTGAGTCATCGATTCGCTCGAGCCGCCGAGCGAGGCCGTCAGCAACGCCGCGGCCTGCAGCCAGACGCCAGAAGCATCCTGCCGTGCCGTCGAGCGGTCATCGTGGTCCACCGCGGTTGCCGTATCGGCGCCTTGGGATGCGGTTGCCGGGCCGTTGTCGGCCCCAACCTGGGCGAAGAGCCAGTCGATCTCGAGCCGGCTGGGCGCGTCGTCCATCGTGCCATCCTCCCTCCCATCGTCGTTCGCAGGCGCGCTGGTCGATGAAGTCTCAGACGACAACGAGTTGGTGTCCGCCTGGGTGTCCTGCTCGGTCTGCGACTGCGCCGAGACTGCCAGGCTGCCCGTCGACATGCTGGCGGCACCGGCGCCGGGCATCAACGAGTCGAGGTAGGCATCGATGGCGGCGGCCGTCGTGCGTGTGGCCCCGCTGCCGATGGCGCCGTTGATCAGCGCATTGCCGCTGAAGCCGAACAGGTACCGCACGACCAGGATGCCGTCGGTCAGGGCGTCGGCCTCGCCGTTGCCGTCGACGTCGAGCATGCCGTCGGCAACCGCTTGATCGAGGTAGGCGTCGATGGCGGCGGCCGTGGTGCGTGTTGCGCCGGTCCCGATGGCTCCGTTGATCAATGCGTTGCCGCTGAAACCGAACAGGTGCCGGACCATGAGAATGCCGTCGGTCAGGGCATCCGCCTCCGCGTTTGCGTCGACGTCGAGCGTAAACGTCGCGGGAACCCCGAAGCGCTGGCCGAAGACGCCGTAGAAGCTGCCGTCCTGGTCGAAGCTGGTCCAGGTCACTACGAACTCGCCCTGGTCGTCCATCGCCACCGACGACAGCCATTGGCGGCTGACGGTGGTGCTGTTGACGGGGAACTCGCCGCCGTCGGCCGCCCCGGCCGCCGTATATTGCTGGCCGTAGATGCCAAAATCGCTGCCGTCCTGGAGGTTGCTCGACCAGGTGATGACGAACGCTCCACTGCCGTTCATGGCCACCGTCGAGAAGGCCTGGTTGCCGCTGGTGTGCGTGTTGACTCGGAACTCCGAACCTTGTTTCACGCCCGACGCGTTGAACCGCTGGGCATAGATTCCGTTGCTGCTGCCGTCTTGCAAGGCGCTGGTCCAACTGATGACGAAGTCGCCGTCGTCGTCGATGGCGATCGACGAGTTGAACTGCGCGTTGGCGGTCTCGGTATTCACCGGGATCTCACCCCCCAGGGGCGAGCCGTTGGCGGCGTAGCGCTGGGCAAAAACGTCCAGGGCCCCGGAGTCCGGATCACCGCTGCTCCAGGTGATGACCAAGGCGCCGCTGGAATTCATGGCCACGTTCGACAAGTACTGCGTTTCAGCCGTGGTGCTGTTCACGCGGAACTCGCTTCCCAGCTTCGTGCCCGCTGCGTTGAACCGCTGGGCGTAGACGCCCGAAGAATCCGTTGCGTCCTGTCCGAACGACGACCAGACGATGACAAAATTGCCGTTGGCGTCCATGGCCACGGTCGACCAGCGCTGGTCGTCGGCCCGGTGGGTGTTGGCCACGAACTCGCCCCCTTGCGTCACGCCCGAGGCGTTGTAGGGCCTGGCATACACCCCGAAGCCATCGCCGTCCTGGCCGTCGGACGTCCAGGTGATGACAAAGTCGCCGTCGTCGTCCATGGCCACCGACGACCACAACTGCTGGTCGGCCGTCGTATCGTTCACGCGGAACTCGCCGCCCACTTTGGCGCCAGCCGCGTTGAAGCGTTGGGCGTACACGCCCCACGTCTCGCCGTCCTGGTCGAAGCTGGACCAGGTCGCCACGAAGTTGCCGTTGGCGTCCATGGCCACCGACCTGGGCGTCTCGGACCAGGTGCGCTGGTCCTCCGTGGTCTCCGTGTTGACTTGGAATTCGCTGCCCAGCGCCGCGAATGCCAGCAAACGCCGTTGTTCCAGCGATTCCAGCGAGAAAAACCGCTTGGCTGGGCGGGATGGACCTTGCGCGGGACCAGTGCGCCAACGCGAGAACCAGAGTCCCCGGCCCAGGCGCCGACAGCCGGCCAGACATTGGTGCGACGATGACATATAGCTATCCGTACGATCAGTATCCAATTTCAAGCACATCCAAATGGGGTCCGGGATGCGGCGCGCGTGGCCGTCCAGGTGCCGAGCAAGAAAGCTGGCGTCTTTCGCCAGTGCCCGGCCAGAAGCCGCGAATCAGCAGTCCCTTCTGGAGCCGCGGGGCATGGAAGGGATTAGCGCGATCGGAGCACAAAAAAACCCCCGCTGCGCACTAGCGCCGCGAAGGCTTTCGTAGCCGATTCGGTCCGCCCCTCACAGGCGAGACGGCGTTATACTAGACCGTAGCTGAAACTCTGTCAACAAGAAAGCGCCGCGAAATCCGCCGCACTCAGCTCCCGGCCGGCGTGAGCGCTTCCAGCATCGCGATGAACTCGTGCAACGCCGGGTCCGACCAGTCCAACGGGTCCGGCTGGCCGAGGAACAGTTCGGCCAGGGTTTCCTCCCACTCGGCATCCCTCCAACTAGTGGCGGGCGCCTGCTGGGGTTGGTCCGAAGCTTCATCCAACTCATCCAGCACGGCGTCCGTGGTCCGCGCCGCCATGACCTCCGCATCGTCCAGGCTCACGTCCGTGGACGACAGGAGCATCAGATCGGCCGAGACATCCACGAGCGCAACCTCCAGCGCGTTGATCATCACGTTAAGGTCCGCCCCCCCCAGGTCCTTCAGCCCCACCGTCAGTTGCCCGTCGAGTACGTCGACCTGCCAGATCAGCGTCTTGAACTCGCCGGCCGCAGTGGTCACCGAGCCCACCTGCGTGCCCTCCAGGAAGACCCCCATCTGGTCGTGGGGCGCCGTGGCGTCGCCCATCGTCAGGCTGACGGAGTAAGTCCCCGGCTTCAGGTCGACGGCGAACACGCCCGATCGGCTGTAGTTGAAGTCGCGAGTCAAGGGATCCTCGCTTTCCCGGTCGCGGGCCGCCACGCTCCCCTGCTGCCAGCCGTAACCCAAGTCGGTGCTATAGGTTGTTGCCTTGGTGACCCGCGTGAAGCCCCCGGCGACCGGCGATGCTGGCATGCCGAAGTCGAATTGGGCCGCCGGCGTGCTGCTGACGCTCGATGTCTCGGGCGTAATCTCCAGCGCGTTGATCATGACGTTGGGGTCCGCTCCGCCCAGGTCCTTCAGCCCCAGCGTGAGCTGTCCGTCCGATACTTCGACCTGCCAGGTCCGCGTCTTGAACTGGCCGGCCGCCGTGCTGACCGAGCCGACCTGGGTTCCTTCCAGAAAAACCCCCATCTGGTCGTGGGCCACCGCGGCGTCACCCAGCGTCACCGTGACGGAGTATGTCCCCGGCTCCAGGTCGACACCGAACACGGCCGAACGGGTGTAGTTGAAGTCGCGGGTCAAGGGATGGGCGCTTTCCCGGTCGCGGTGCGCCACGCTTCCCTGCTGCCAGCCGTAACCCAATTCGGTGCTATAGCTCGTTGCCTTGGTGACCTGCGTGAAGCCGCTGGCCACCGGCGACCCCGCCATGCCGAAGTCGAAACGCCACGGGGCGATTACGGTGGGCCGCTCATAAGCGCCGATGTCCCAATTCTCGGCCTGAGGCCGAGTCAGGCCGTCCAGATCCCTGGCCGGCGCCCACTGGGATGTCCCGCGGTCCAGGGCGGGGCTGGAGGCCGCCAGATGGTAGTCGCCGGCCGCTGCATCGACGAACAGCTCCGCCGCAACGGCCAGCAGCGAATCGGCGTCCTGGCCCGTGAGGCTTCGCCAGGCGTCCAGGCTGAGGATGCTGCCGCTGTCGTCAGTCGTGAAGCGCGACATGACCACGTTGTGGTTGCTGACCAGGCCGGGCAGGCTATTGATGGAGATGTCGATGCTCCCCTTCCAGGAGTGGGCGTTGTACAGGATGTTGTTGTACACGGTATTGCCCGTGCTGCCGTTCTGGATGTTCAGGGCCCAGCGGGCGTCGGATGCCTGCACGATGGTGTTGTTGACGACCAGGTTGTTCTTGGATCCATCCGCCCCGTTGATTCGATAGAGCGAGATGCCGCTGGCATGGTTGGAGTAGAGCAGGTTGTTCTGAAAGACCGAGCTCTGCACGCCGTCGGCGTTGATCCCCGAGCCGCCGCCGTGGCCGTTTTCGTAGATCACGTTGTTTTCGATCACCGCCCCGGTAATCAGGCCGTCGCTCCCCATGCTCTCGTCGCCGTTCATGTGGATGCCGTTTTGGTAGTTGCCCCAGATCGTGTTGCCGCGGATCACCGGCCGGTCGCCGCTGTTGGACACGTAGATGCCGTGCTGCTGGGCGGACCGGCTGGTAACGTTGTTCTCGATCAGCACGTCGTTGGTGAAAGCGGTGAAGACGCCCCACACCCCGTTCTTGTCCGCTTCGTTCCCCCGCACGACGATCGATTGCGTAAAACTGGCCGAGGTGCCCACTGCGCGGATCCCCGCGCGAGGCATGCCCACGATCTCGAAGCCCTCGATCACGATGTAGGAAGCGCCTTCCAGGTTGATGCCGTCGCGGTCGGTCCGGTCGTTTGGCAAATCGATCAACACGCCGTCCTGGGCCTGAAACGTGATCGGCGCCGTGGCCGTCCCGTCGGTCCGCAAATCGAAGCCTTGGTAGATTCCCGGCCGGACGATCACCGTATCGCCGGCGCGAACCGAGTCGGCCGCTTTCTGCAGCGTTTGCCAGGGATCGCTGGACGAACCGCCGTTGACGTCGGCTCCCAGCGGCGACACGTAAAACGTCGATAGCGCCAGCCGCGACTCAAGCGACTCGTAGCGCAGACCCAACCGCTTGCCGTGAAGGCGTTTAGACATGTAGACACCCCGTGGAAAGGAAAAACAGAAATGCAGACCCGGACCGAAATGGTCCTGGCCCTGAAGCCGTGCGACCGCGGACGGGCGCCTGAAGCGGAGCAGCGAGAAAGGGATCGCCGGATGGCGCGAACGAGATGTGGTCCCGTGACATGGGGAAATCGCCCCGCAGGTAGCTCTCATAGCCCCGGCAGCCGCTCGCCGACGTGACGAGCGCTGCGGCCTCTGCCCAAGGGGCAGAAATGGACGCGAACCATATCAAACGCATCGGATTTGCCGCAACCCCCTTATCGGGTCTTGTATCCCCCCCAATCGGGACCCCTCGCGCTGAGCGGGAGAGTAATTTCGACCCACCCAGTCGGCTGCGACTCCCGCCGGTTTTCCACACGTAGAAACCGTCTGCCGCAGCGCTTTTTTTATTGGGTTGACAATTCTGCCCACCCCGACCGCTCGGGAAATACTCCACAAAACTTGCTTGACAAGCTGGCAACCGGGAGTATTCTGGGGCCAGTAACTCAATGCCCCGAAGCTCCCCTCCCGCTATGGCCGCGGGGCAAACCTCCTGGCGACGATCGCGTCGTGTCTCCCGCAATGAAGGCGGGCGCCTGCTGAAGACGGTGGTTGGACCGTCGGATCTTTCAGCGGCTTTCCTGCTTTGATCGCTGGTCCGAGAGGACCGTATTTTGCGGATTTCCCCCGCGGCTGTTCGTTCCGTCAGCCCCGCGCGCCGGACCTCCCGCGCACGGGCCGGCGCGTGGAATCATGGCGCTGATCGGCACCCGAACCGACGTGGCTCAAAAACTGACGAGGCTTCCTTTGGACAAGACACTGACCCAGAAGCGATCGGCCAAGGCCGGGCAGTCCGCCGCCTCGGCCGCAGTGCCGCCGGCCGTGCTGGCTGACCGCGATCTGGTGGACCGTTGCCGTGCCGGGGAGGTCGCCGCCTGGGAGCAGTTGTATCGACAGTGCCACCCGCCGCTGTTGATCGCGATCAAGGTTTTCCTGGGGCGGCATGGCGCCGGCGACGACCTGGCCGAGGAAATCGCCGCACGCGTCTGGTACACGCTGATCAACGACCGGGGCGCCTTGCTGGACCGGTTCGATCATCGCCGGGGCTGCCGCCTGACCACGTTTCTGGCGGCCCTGGCAAAAAAGGACGTGCTGCGCTACCTGCGGAGCGAGCGGCGCCGCCAGCTCCGGGAAGTGTCTTCTCGCGGCCAGGCGGCCAGCCGGGGTGAGTTGCCTCAACCGGTCGAGATGGACTTCGACGTGGCGTTGGACGAATTCCTGGCCACGTTGACTCTGCGCGAACGGGAGTTTTGCGAGGACCACCTGTTAGCCAACACGGCCGACAGCCTGGAAAAATACACGTGCAGCAATCGTTGGCAATTGCAGCACCGGGTGCGGCGAAAGTTGTGGGTCTTCTTGAACGCCTCTTAGGAGAACCGCGGGCGGGCTTCGCATGATTCTTGCTTGACAAAAATACAAACTTGGATATCGTTGGACTGCGATCCGCAATGTTGCGGCTCTCCTCCTTCCCCCTGCTATGCCGGCGGGGCCCCCCTCCCTGCGACGACCGCGTGTATCTGTGTCCGCTAATGGCGGCGGAACCCGCGCTATTGATCCCCTAGGGGTCTGCGCGCGCGGGTCACCCCAACTTGAGCGACTGCAATTTGAGCGACTGCGCTCGCCACGGCAAATCCAGCAGCCGCGGTAGCGCTCGAGCGCAGCGGGCGAAGCATGAACTTGTTACGCACTTAAGGTCAACGACAGCAGGGAATTCCTTTGTTCAGCAGCGGGGCAGCCGGCCTTGGCTCCCGGCAGTCTGGATCAAGCTCCCAAGCCGGACCCCTGACACACAACCTAGCCGCCGATTCGGTGCCCTTAGGTTCACCGACGGGGACGGAGTGTGCGCGGAGTGCCCGCTGCCGGTCGCATCGGTATGAACAACAAAACGACCAAAACCAAACAGCGCAGCCGCAGCCGCGCGGCATCCCAGGCTGGCGGTCGTCCCGCCCCAGCCGGACTGGGTGCAAGACGGCAGGCCCGCTCGTGGTGGATGCTGGCGGGCCTGCTGGGGAGCGTTTTCGTCTGGTCATATTTGCCTATTATCGCGCAACTGTTGAAGGCCTGGCGGCTGGAGCCCGACTACTCGCACGGCTTCCTGGTGGTGCCGGTGGCCCTCTACTTTCTCTGGGCCAGGCGCGATCTGCGGCCCGCCGCCGATGGGCGAATGGCCTGGGGCGGCTTGGGACTGGTGGGCTTCGCACTGGCGCTGCGGCTTGTCGGCGGCTGGTATTACATCGACTCGATGGCGGCCTGGTCGCTGCCGCTATGGGTAGGGGGGCTCTGCTGGCTTCTGGGCGGGTGGCGGCTGTTCCGCTGGGCGCTGCCGGCGGTCGCCTTCCTGGCGTTCATGATTCCGTTGCCGTATCGCACGGAGCAGTTCCTGAGCTTGCCGCTGCAAAGCGTGGCCACGCGGATCAGTTGCTGGTGGCTGGAATGCTTCGGGCAGCCGGTCCTCACTCAAGGCAACGTGATCCTGCTGGAAGACGTGACCCTGGAAGTGGCCCAGGCCTGCAGCGGGCTGCGGATGTTCGTGTCGATCTTCGCACTCGCCTTCGTTTACTCGGTGCTGTCGCCGCGGCCCTGGTGGATGAAAGCCGTCCTGTTTGCCAGCGCCGCTCCAATCGCCATGCTGGCCAATTCCGCGCGCATCGCCGGCACGGGGTTGCTGTATTTGGCTTTCCCGCAGGATGCGGCCCGCCAACTGATCCACGAGGCCGGCGGATGGTCGATGATCCCGCTGGCCGCGGGGCTGATGGGCCTCTTGCTCTGGTACCTGGGCCGTCTGGTGGTCCCCGTGGAAACTCCCGATCCCTTGCAGACGATGGCACGCGACCGGCTGGCGCCGGCCGGCTGACAGATCCATGCTGAAGAGCGAACCGGCACCCTTCGCCCGCACCTTTGAGAGTCGACCCCAATGAATGAGCCTCGCCACGACCGCGAAACTGCCATCACCGTGAGTGGACCAAGGACGGTGTCGCCCGCCAGGTCTCAAGCGGCTGCTTCGACCGCCCCGATCGGCTGGGACGATTGCACGTCGGCCGCCCGTCAGTGGTGGTGGCTGGCGTTGCCCGCCGGCTTGCTGCTGGCCGTGCTGGCCGTGGCAGCCACCTGGCTGATCTTTGAACCCAAATACGAGGCTTCGGCCTGGCTGCAGATCGAAGAGAAGCGTCCGTTCATCGCCTTTCCCGCCTCCGACAGCGAGTCGAAGCTGTTCGTTCAGACCCAGGTGGAGTTGATCAAGAGCCCCTTGGTTCTGGGGGAGGTGCTTGCCAATCCGAAGATCGCGCGTCTGCCCGAGGTCCGCGCCGCCGCCGATGCCCCGTTTGATTGGCTGTCGGAAAACCTCACGGTCAAACCCGTCGGCCGTTCCAGCCTGTTCCAGATCGCGTTCAAGGC
>JBBDNX010000579.1:0-2647 GCA_040877345.1 Pirellulales bacterium | reverse complement strand
AGCCGATGGGGCTACTATTGACCATGATCCTCGGGCTCGTCGGGTCGGTGGTCGGCGGTCTTATGTCGACAGCGATCTTCGGCTATAGCGCCGCGGACCCAGGCTTTCATACTGGCGGCTTGATTATGTCCATAATCGGGGCGGTAATCGTCCTGGGAATCTATGTCGCCAACGCCCAGCGCAGGTTGTCGTGAAACAGCCGGGAAATCCCTCACACCACACACAACAGAGGTCACGATGAAACTCGAATCCTTACAGGACCTGTACGCAGAGGAATTGAAAGACCTTTACAGCGCGGAGACTCAGCTTATCAACGCGCTGCCGAAAATGGCTAAGGCCGCTTCGTCTCCAGAACTGCGGACGGCTTTTGAAGATCACCTTGAGCAAACCAGAGACCAGGTAGAACGACTCGAGACGATTTTCAAGAAGCTTGGTATCAGTCCCAAAGGCAAGAAATGCAAGGCAATGGGAGGCTTGATTGAGGAAGGTAGGGAGTTGATGGCCGAGCAAGCCGCACCGGCAGTGATGGACGCTGCCCTCATTGCAGCAGCACAGCGCGTCGAGCACTATGAGATGGCGGGATATGGATGTGTGCGGACTTTTGCACGCTTACTCGGGCACAAGGAGGCGGCGGACCTGCTCCAGACAACACTCCAAGAGGAAGGGGCCGCGGACAAGAAGCTCAGCAAACTCGCAGAAACCACGATCAATGTCGAGGCCCACGAGGCCGAGCCCGCCGAAGAGCCACCTCCGTGGAAGCCACAGCCGGGCAATATGAGCGGCTGAGCGAGAACAATAATTGAAAATCAAACGTCCCGGACAAAGCCCCTGAATCAAGTGTGGGTATCGAGTGGGCACTGACGGTCAGGGCCCGCGTGATTTACTTTTAAGGAGGACTTGTGATGAGCGAAACGATGAATAAACCGCGATATGCTTTTGGCAGCCAGGAAGCTGAAGAGCACTCGGAAGGAATAGTCGCCCGGACGATCGAGCAGCAGACGGCCAAGATTCCGTCGGATGTCTTCCTGTGGGCTGCATTCGCCTCCGTCGGTGGCTCCCTTTTTCTGCAGATGTCGGGCAAGAAGGAAGCGAGCCTCTTTGTGGGGCAATGGGCTCCCACCTTCTTGATCCTCGGCCTTTATAACAAGCTGGTCAAGATCGCCGGGTCGGACCGAACTGAGAGCGCGCGGTCCCAGGTGTGACCTATAGACGGCTGAAACTGGTACCCTAACGGGAACTGGGGGTGGGGCAGATGTCTTCCCCCCCTTTTAGCTTTGCGTAGAGAGCGACTTTCGCCAACCAAGATATCGAACAGGCTTTCCATTCTGTGTTTCAGCGCACAGGAGAATAGTGTCCGTACTTGTAAGGAGAAGAATGATGGCTCAGGAATCCCAGACAGCGGAGATCGGGACGGCCGTAGCCCTTGGCTACGTTTGTGGCAGCTTCTTTTTTTCGCCACCGCTAGATCCTTACTGCGTGCATCGCGGCGACCGCTAAGCCAACAAGGGCCTTCCAAACATGACAACGAAACGCTCATAACGGGGCGGTTCCCCCGGAGATCGTGGTCTGCCTCGACTTGGTTGCCGGCGAATTTTCGACGTGTGCCCCGCCTGGGAATGTGGTTTGCAGTCTCTCCCGGACGCCACAGGGGCTAAAAGCTAGCCCGGGGGCTTCCATCACTCGGACAGTGGGCGTGGCGCATCAGCGCCAAGGAGGATTCATGCGCCGACACCCCGATCTCATCGTATTTTCCCACCTCCGTTGGGACTTCGTATGGCAGCGCCCCCAGCACCTGCTCACGCGGCTCGCGGCCGACCGCCGGGTGTTCTTTATCGAGGAGCCGGTGTGCTCCGACCACGGCGAGCCTGCCTGGGACTGCCGGTCGCCTGAGCCGGGAGTGACCGTCTGCCGGCCGCGCACGCCCTGCGAAGCTCCTGGCTTTCATGACGACCAGATGCCCTATCTGTGCGACTTGGTCGAGCGTCTCCGGGAAGAAAAAGCGGTCGGCGACCATGTAGCGTGGTTCTATACGCCGATGGCCCTGCCGCTCCTGAAAGGGCTAAACCCATGTGCCGTCGTCTACGACTGCATGGACGAGCTTTCTGGGTTCCGGGACGCCCCACCGCAGATGCTCGAGCGTGAGGCGGAGCTGCTGCGCCGAGCCGACGTGGTGTTCACCGGCGGGCCCAGCCTCTACCAGTCGAAGAAGGACCGCCACCCCCATGTCCACTGCTTCCCCAGCAGCGTCGATCTGGCCCACTTCGGCCAAGCGAAGGGCGGCCTGGCCGACCACCCCGCACAGGCGGCCCTGCCCCACCCGCGGCTGGGCTTCTTCGGCGTCATTGATGAGCGGCTCGACGTACCGCTGCTCGACGCGGTGGCTCGGGCCCGGCCCGACTGGCAGCTCGTGCTGGTGGGCCCGGTGGTGAAAATTGACCCGGCAGACCTGCCGCACCACGCCAACATTCATTACTTCGGCCAGCGCGCCTACCAGGACCTGCCCGCCTTTCTGACGGGCTGGGATGTGTGCCTACTGCCGTTCGCCCGCAACGAGGCGACGCGCTTCATCAGCCCGACCAAGACGCTGGAATACATGGCCGCGGAGAAACCTATTGTTAGTACGCGCATTGCCGACGTGGCCGGGCCC
>JBBDNX010000578.1:0-2647 GCA_040877345.1 Pirellulales bacterium | reverse complement strand
GTAATGATCCCCTCTTCATACCCCTTGACATGCTTAGAACAGAGGAACCCGTACTTTCGACCTACACCGCAGAAGCTCATTGTTTAACCGAACCCACCCACAGATTCTGCGGAAGAACCCAAACTTTTTCAAGCAGTATCAGTGCCCCGCGGCCGCCAGATTTGGCAGACTGCCCAGCAAGGTTTAGAATGGCGCTGCGGTCCGAGCCCACCCCCAAGGCGCATTGCGGATGCCTCCAGCGTCGACGCGTATCCTTACACCGATCCTGACCCTGCTGCTTTGCGCCGCTTCTTCGCACCCCGCGGGCGGTGAAGAGCCCGAGCTCGTCTTCTTCCGCGGAATCAACTTCAACGGGCCACCGCTTCAGATCGACGGGCATGCTTGGGAGGGACGCGAGGCGGCCGGCGTCGCCACCAGCGATGCCGGCTTCGAGAACCACGCCGTCCCGCTGGCCCCCTCGACCGATGACGCGCGGGCCACGATGATCCGCTCCAGCATCTGGTCGCCGGCCGGCCGCAACCGCGTCGTGTTCAGCAATCTGCCCGCCGACGAGTACGAAGTCTATCTCTACGTCTGGGAGGACAACGATCCACAGACCTACTCGGTTTTCCTGCAAAGCCACGCCGTCCTGGAGAATCACAACAGCGGCACGGCCGGCCATTGGCATAAGCTGGGGCCGTGGAGCGCGACCGTTTCCGACGGCGTGCTGGAGCTGGCCAGTAGCGGCGGGCACGCCAACTTTTCCGGTATCGAGCTCTGGCGCCGTAGCGGGCCGCCGGTGCCAGAGGTGGAGCCGGCGCTCGTGCAACACTTCGATTCGGTCGTGGCACCCCTGATATCTCGAAACTGCCTCGGCTGCCACAACGGCTCGGACAAGAAAGGCGGGCTCGACCTCTCCCGGCGCGAGTCGGCCATGACGGGAGGCGACAGCGGCACGGTCCTCGTTCCGGGCGACGCGGGCCAGAGTCTCCTCTGGCAGCGGATCGAAGCGGGCGAAATGCCGCCCGACGCCACGCTGGACGAGGCCGATCGCGACGCGCTGGCCGCCTGGATCGTCGCCGGCGCCGCCTGGGGCACCAATCCCATTGACCCCTACCTGGCCACTACCGGCAAGCGGGCCGGATACGATTGGTGGTCGCTCCAGCCGCTGGCCGCCGCAACGCCGCCCGCCGTCCGTGACACCTCCTGGCCGGCCGGCCCGATCGACCACTTCATCCTGGCCCGGCTGGAACGAGCGGGACTCTCGCCTTCCGCCCCGGCCGACCGCCGCACGCTCATCCGCCGGCTGTCGTTCGATCTGATTGGCTTGCCGCCGGCGCCGGAGGAAGTCGAGGCCTTCGTCCAGGATGAAAGCCCGGATGCTTATCTCCGCTTGATCGACCGGTTGCTCGACTCGCCCCACTATGGCGAGCGCTGGGCACGCCGCTGGCTCGACATTGTGCGCTTCGCCGAGAGCCAGGGCTTCGAACGCAACAAGATGTGGCCCGATGCCTGGAAATACCGCGACTGGGTGATCCAGTCGCTCAACGACGACCTGCCCTACGACCAGTTCGTGCGCACGCAGTTGGCGGGCGACGCGCTGGCGCCGGACAATCCGCTGGCCGTGATTGCCACCGGCCAGCTTGTCGTCGGGCCCTATGACCTGACGATCCAGAACGAAGGCACGACCGCCATGCGGGCGGTCGCTCGCGAAGAGGAGCTGGAAGGCATCGCCGGCACGGTCGCACAGACCTATCTCGGCTTGACCGTCAATTGCGCACGCTGCCACGATCATAAGTTCGACCCCGTTCACCAGGCCGAGTACTACCGGTTTGCCGCCGCCCTGGGAGGCGTGCGCTTCGGCCAGCGCGAGAGCCTGTCGGATGCAGGCCGGGCCGAGGCCCGGCGGCGGCGGGATGAGCTTGCCGCCCGGCTGGTACCGTTGAAGGAGCGTGCCGCGGCGATCGAAGCCACCGTCGGCGAAGCGGTGCAGGCCGCCCCGCGGCCCGAGCGCGTGGGCGACGCCTTACAAGTTCTGTACAGATTCGACGAACCGACCGGCGCCACCGTGCAAGACCGGGCCGGCCACGGTGAGGCCCTGAACTTGAAAATTGCCGACGAAAAAGCCGTGCGCTGGGCCGATGGCGGCCTGGTCATCGAGTCGCCCACGCTCATCGCCTCCGAGGGACCGGCCGGCCGCCTGACCGAGCCGATCAAGGCGGCCGGCGCACTGACCATCGAGGCCTGGATCCGGCCGGCTTCCGCCCAGGATGGGCCGGCCCGGATCGTGACGCTTTCGGCCGATGCCGCCCGCCGCAACGTGACGCTGGGCCAGGCCGGCACGGCCTACGACGTGCGGATGCGGAGCACGGCCACCGACGAAAACGGCCTGCCTTCGCTGACGGCCGGCGAGGGCCTCGATCTATCGAAGCCGGCGCACGTGGTCTACACGCGCGAGGCGTCTGGGACCTCCCGGCTCTATGTCGATGCCCGCGAGTTGGGCAACCGGGCGGTGGGTGGCGATCTATCGAACTGGTCTGGCGATTTCCGCTTCGCGCTGGCCAACGAGCTCACGTCCGATCGCCCGTGGCGGGGCACGCTGTACCTGGTCGCCGTGTACAGCCGGGCGTTGTCAGGCGACGAGGTGGCGCGCAACCACCAGGCGGGA
>JBBDNX010000577.1:0-2653 GCA_040877345.1 Pirellulales bacterium | reverse complement strand
GAACAGGTCGCGCAGCGGTTCGATCAGCTTGAAGCGCAGGTCCTCGGGCAGGCCGCCGACGTTGTGGTGCAGCTTGATCGTCGCCGCCGGGCCGTCCAGGGCGGCGCCGCTCTCGATCACGTCGGGATAGAGCGTTCCCTGAGCCAGGAACTCCGCCCCTTCGATCCGGGCCGCCTCATCGGCAAAGCACTCGATAAAGGCCCGCCCGATCCGCCGCCGCTTTTCCTGCGGATCGACCACGCCGGCCAGGGCTTCCAGAAAGCGGTCCTCGGCCTTGACCACGTGCAGGTCGGCGCGGAAGTGATTGGAGAACTCGCGGATGACCGCCTCCTCTTCCGCTTTGCGCAACAGGCCGTTATCGACCAGGATGCACGACAACCGCGGCCCGATCGCCTGGTACAACAACGCGGCCACCACCGACGAATCGACCCCGCCGGACAGGCCGCAGATCACCCGCCCGCCGCCCACCTGGCCGCGGATGCGGGCGATGGCCTCCTTGGCAAAGTCGCCCAGTTGCCAGCGGCCGCTGGTGTGGCAGATGTGCGCCAGGAAGTTGGCCAGCACCTTGCCCCCGCGCGGCGTGTGCGTGACCTCCGGGTGAAACTGCAGTCCGTACACCGGCAAGTGCGCGTGCTTGACGGCCGCAATCGGGCAGGTGGCCGTTTCGGCCAGGGCGATAAAATCGCCGGAGACCTCCGACACCTGGTCGCCATGGCTCATCCAGACCTCGGTTTGGGCCGGCAGGTCGCCGAGCAGCTCGTCGGGCCTGGTGATGCGGAGGTTGGCCCGGCCGTACTCGCGGGCCGGCGCGCTGGTGACCTGGCCTCCCAGGGCCTGGCAGGCCAGTTGCATGCCGTAACAGATTCCCAGCACGGGAATGCCCAGGCGGAACAGGTCGGGGTCGCACTTGGGGGCGTCGGACGCGTAGACGCTGGCCGGCCCTCCCGAGAGGATCAGCCCCCGTGGGGCAATCTGGCGGACCCGGTCGGCGGTGATGTTGTGCCGGACGATCTCGCAGTAGACGTGCTGCTCGCGGACCCGCCGGGCGATCAACTGGGCATACTGCGACCCGAAATCGAGCACCAGCACTTTTTCGTCGCCGACGGTGCTGGGGCCCTTGCTGTCGCTCTGGGGGCTCGTCATAGCCGCCTTTTTCCTGCCGGGAACAAACAAAGCCCGGACAAACAAAGCCCAGACACACATAGCCGGGGCAAACAAAAAATGCCCGTCTCCTGCGACGGGCCAAGCGGCCGATTATATGCCAGCCCGAACCACCTTGCCAGCGGCTCGTTGCCGCTTTGCCGTCCCCAGATTATAGTGGAGCCATCCCGTGCAGATCCTGCTGACGAACGACGACGGCATCTACGCTCCGGGCCTGACCGCCTTGGAGCGCGAGTTGCGCGAGCTGGGCGACGTGTGCGTGGTGGCCCCGGCCACGGAGCAAAGCGGCGTGGGCCATTCCATTACGTTCCTTAGCCCGCTGGTGGTCAAGGAACTCTTCGACGGCGACCGCCGCCGCGGCTGGGCCGTCGAGGGCAGCCCGGCCGACTGCGTGAAAATCGGAGTCTTCGAGTTCTGCCCGCGGCGGCCCGACCTGGTCGTCAGCGGTATCAACGGCGGGCTGAACGCCGGCATTAATGTCCTTTATTCGGGAACCGTGGCGGCCGCCATCGAAGGCGCATTCTTCGAGATCACCAGCGTGGCTGTCTCACTGGAGTTCAGCGAGCACGCCCGCTTTGACAGGGCCGCCCGGCTGGCGCGGGGGGTAATCGAACAAATCCTCAAACAAAAGGGCCCGTCGCCGCAGTTGTACAACCTCAATATTCCGACCCGTGCCCTCTCGGCCCCCAGCAGCGTGCGGGTGGTGCCGATGGGCGTGAGCCGGTACGGCGAGAAATTCGAAAAACG
The DNA here is from genome assembly GCA_040877345.1 of Pirellulales bacterium. Taxonomy (GTDB): domain Bacteria; phylum Planctomycetota; class Planctomycetia; order Pirellulales; family JAICIG01; genus JBBDNX01. The sequence goes on along the minus strand of JBBDNX010000577.1, from coordinate 745 downwards.
CACCGACCCCCGCGGCCGCAGCTACTTCTGGGCCACCAGCGACCCGCCACCGCCGCCCGGCGACCAGGAGACCGACTTGACCGCGCTGGCCAAGGGGTTCGTGACGCTCACGCCGCTCGACTTCGATCTGACCAAGCGCGTGGTGCTGTCCGAGATGGAACGTTGGAAGTTTGACCTGCCAAGCTGGCCCACGGTTTTTTAACAGGAACCATGACATGAAACCTATCGCGATCCTTACGGCAGCCGTTCTGGCGGCAACCCTGGGCTGTGGTGATCTCCGCGAGAACCGGCGCGATGCCTCCGGCTCGGCGGGCGGCGCCGGCCTGGTGGGAATCGAGACCGAGCCGGCGCCCGCGGCCCCGCTTCCCGCTGCCGCGGTTGGCGAGCAGCCGCCTCCGCCCCAGCCGGCCGGCGCGCAGGCCCCGTCGAGCGCGGCCGCCGCTCCTCAGCCCGACATGGTGCGCGAGAGGGCGACTGCCGGCGTGACCGGCAAGGGGGACTACGAGCCGGGCCTGATCACGACGCCCATTTCCGCCTATTTCAGCACGCGCGAGCGAATCGTGTTCGACATCCAGATTCCGCACGCCATGAATCTTTACGAGGCCACCAACGGTTACAAGCCCAAGAGCCAGGAAGTGTTCATGAAAGAGATCATCGAATTCAACCAGATTGAGCTGCCGGCGTTGCCGATCGGCCACCGCTACGTCTACGACCCGCAAAAAGGCGAGCTGTTGGTCGAGCATCC
>JBBDNX010000576.1:0-14796 GCA_040877345.1 Pirellulales bacterium | reverse complement strand
GGCAAGTCGACGCTCTTGAAAATCCTCAGCCGCATCACCAGGCCCACCAGCGGGCGGGCCGAGATCCGCGGCCGCGTGGGCAGCCTGCTGGAAGTGGGGACCGGATTCCATTCCGAGCTGACCGGGCGCGAGAACGTGTACTTGAACGGTGCCGTGCTGGGGATGAGCCGGCGGGAAATCGACAGAAAGTTCGACGAGATCATCGACTTCGCCGAGACCGAGCGGTTCCTCGATACCCCGGTCAAGCGCTACTCGAGCGGCATGTACATGCGGCTGGCCTTTGCCGTGGCCGCCCACCTGGAGCCGGAAATCCTGCTCGTCGACGAGGTGCTGGCCGTGGGCGACATGGCCTTCCAGCAAAAGTGCCTCGGCAAGATGCGCGAGGTGGGCCGCGGCGGCCGCACCGTGCTGTTGGTCAGCCACAACATGGGCACCATCTCCAGCTTGTGCGACGTGGCCATGACGCTGGAGGGCGGACGAAACACCGGGTTTGGGAAAGCAAGTGAGCAGGTGGCGGCCTACATCGCCTCGCTCAACGAGAACAGCCAGATGCCGCTGGCGTCGCGGACCGATCGATCGGGCACGGGCAGGGCGCGGATCACACGGGTGCGGTTCGTCGATCCGGCCGGCCGGCCGGTCGACCAGATTCTCAGCGGCGACCCGGTCAGCATCTGCCTCGATTACACGACGGCTGGCGACGTGCCCGACCCGTCGATCCACGTCGCCCTTTATAACGACCTGGGCGCGCCGGTCACGTTTCTCAGCAACATCTACTCGGGCGATCCATTGCCGCGGCTGCCCCAGCAGGGGAGCCTGGTCTGCCAGGTCCCGCAGTTGCCGCTGGCGCCGGGCTCGTACCTGGTCAACGTCTGCCTGCAATCGGAGGGGCGCGATGCGGACCATATCGCCGGGGCCGCGCAGCTCAGCGTCAACCCGGGCGGCTTTTTCCGCAGCGGCCGGACCCCGCCCGCCTCGTTCGGATACTTCTTATGCCAGCATCAATGGCTGCTCGCTCCGGCGCCAACCGGCGACCGGCCTGTCAAAGCCGCAGCCGAGAGCGAGACGCCGTGATCCGGGGTTGGCATGGCGAGGTGCGAGCCGATGGCCTGTAGCATTTGCGGCAGCAGCGAGGGGCGGCTGCACCGAGCGCGCGAGATGATGTTCGGCCTGCGGCACGTGTTCGATTATTTCGAGTGCGCCGGTTGCGGCTGTTTGCAGCTTTCCGGCCCGCCGGCCGACATGGCGCCCTACTATCCGCCGCACTACTATTCGTTCACGCCTCAGCCGGAGGCGGCCGTTGTCCGCCGCGGGCCGGTGCGGTCGTGGGTCTTTCGCCGACGGAACGAGGCCGAGCTGTTCAACCGGCGAGGCTTCTGGCGGTGGCTGGCCCGGCTGCGCAGCGGCGCCGACCCGGCCACGCTGCCGGTGAAGTTCCCGCTCATCCAGTTCGGCACCCTCGGCCACCGGATCCTGGACGTCGGTTGCGGCAGCGGGGAGCTATTAAGGCTGTTGGCCCGGATGGGGTTCACGCGGCTGACGGGCATCGATCCTTATCTCGAAGTGTCGATCGAAGTGCCGGGGCGACCGAGGATCCTCGCCCAGCCGCTCGACTCGCTCGGCGGGCAAGAGTTCGACCTGGTCATGTTTCACCACTCGCTGGAGCACATGCCCCGCCAGGCCGAGACCTTGCGGCTGGCCGCCGGCATGCTCTCGCCCCGCGGCGTCTGCCTGGTGCGGCTGCCGCTGGCCGGTTCGCGGCCATGGGAGCAGTACGGGGTCGATTGGGTCGAGCTGGACGCGCCGCGGCACCTGTTCGTACACACCCGGGCAAGCCTGGAACTGCTGGCGGCTTCATGCGGCCTGGAGATCTACTACACCGAATACGACAGCGACGGCTTTGCCTATTGGGGCAGCGAGCTCTATCGGCGGGACCTGCCGTTATACGAGCCGGAGGGCCGCACCGTGCGCGACCCGGCCAGCGTGTTCAGCCCCGCGGAGCTGGCGGCCTTCGATCGGCAGGCCCGCCAGGACAACGCGGCCCAGCGCGGCGGCCGGGGGGCCTTTTATCTGCGGCGGCGGAGTTGATCGCTTGCGGTCCGATCGGAGTCCGTGCCGGCAAGAGAGTACAATGAGTTTCGGCCCCTGCCCAAAACACCGCCGCTATGGCCCAAAGCAGCATTTCCGTGGTGATCCCGGCGTACAACGGCTCGCGGTTCATCCGCGAGGCGCTCGACTCGGTCTTCTGCCAGACGCTGATGCCCGACCAGGTGATCGTGGTCGACGATGCCTCGACCGACGGAACCGCCGAGATCGCGGCAGGGTATCAGGGCCCGCCCGCAGTGCGGGTGATCCGCCGGGCCCGCAACAGCGGCGGGCCGGCATGCCCGCTCAATCACGGAATCCGAGCGGCCACGGGAGAGTACATCGCCGTGCTCGACCAGGACGACGTCTTCACCCCCCAGAAGCTCGAGCAGCAGGCCGGCGTGCTCGAAGAGCATCCGCAGGTGAGCCTGGTCTTCGGGATGGGCGCGAATTACGAAGTCCCGGACCAGCCGATCGCGCACCCCTGGCTTCTCTCGCAGCTCGAGTCCGAGCCGCGCATGCCCGGCGAGCGGCTGCTGTTGCCCGGCCGCGTCATGCTGCGGCAGCTCTTGGCCGACAACAACTTTGTGGGCGGTTATCCCGGCTTCATGTTTCGGCGCGCATCGCTGGCGGCGAAAGATGGTTTGGACGAGCGGCTGCGGATCGCCTCGGATTACGATTTGATCTGCTGGTTGTGTACGCAGGGCCAGGTCGCCTTCATTCCCCAGATCCATTACCTGCGGCGGCTGCACGGCGGCAACTTGTCCGACTCGCCCTGGCCGATGCTCCGCGAGCTGGCACGCGTGCGGGCACGGTACGTGGCCCGCGATCCGAAGCTGCGGAAAGAGGCGGGCCTGACCAGCTCTCCCGCCGGCGAACTGGCGGCCCGGTTGGGGCTGCCCAGTCTTGCCGAGGTCCGGCAGCGATTCCTTGAGCGATCGGCCTGGCTGGCGGGCCGCTGCCTGCCGCAGCCGGCATACCGCCTGGTTCGGGCCGTCTTCCGCCGGCTCGCGCGGTCCGAATCGACGCCGTCGCCCGCGTCGAGCGAGGCAGGCCGCCATGGCTCGCCGCACTAGCGTCTCGTTGTGTCTGCACGTTCAATAGCCGACTGAAGGGAGCGAGTGAGAAGCTTTGATGTCGCGTCCCCGGATCTCGGTGCTCATGCCGGTTTACAACGCTGAGCGCTACGTGGCCCAGGCGGTGGAGAGCATCCTCACGCAGAGCTACCCGAACTTCGAGTTGATCATCATCGACGACGGCTCGACCGATAGCTCGCCGGCGATCCTGAACCATGCAGCCGGCCGCGACTCCCGCATCCGCCTCACCAGCCGCCCGAACACCGGCTACGTGCGGGCGCTCAACGAGGCGCTGGCCATCGCCCAGGGCGAGTTGGTGGCCCGCATGGACGCCGACGACGTGGCACTGCCCGAGCGCTTCGCCCGGCAGGTCGAATACCTGGAACGGCATCCCGATTGCCTGGCGTTGGGCTCCGCCTTCGAGCTGATCGACCCGGACGGCGCTGTGCTGGCCCGCGAGTCGCCGCCGGCCGGCCAGCAGGAAATCGAGGCGAGGCTGCTGCGAGGCCTGGGAGGCTTGTGCCACCCCACGGCCATGATCCGCCGTGAGCCGATGGCGGAACTGGGAGGTTATCGCCAGGAATGCTACGGGGCCGAGGACAAGGACCTCTGGCTGCGGCTCGGCGAGCGCGGCGGGCTGGCCAACCTCGGCGACGTGCTCTTGCAGTGCCGGGTCCACGAAGAAAACTTCACGTTCACGCACTACGAACAGGGCATGGGAGCCCTGCGGCGGGCAGTGACCGACGCGCACCGGCGCCGCGGGCTGGTCTGCCCGGCCGAGCCGCTGGCCGAAGTGCCGCTGCCGGTGACCGCTTCCGAGCGCCGGCGGCAGTGGGCCTGGAGCGCCATCCAGTCGGGCAACTACTCGGCCGCAAGAAAGCATGCCTGGGCGGCCTGGCGAGGCTCGGCCGGCGCGCGGGAGTCGTGGGTGCTGCTGGCGTACGCACTTCTGGGTACGCGGGCCGACGCGCTGCGTGCCGCATATCGGCGGTTGCGGGGGCAGCCGCCATGAAGGTCTGCTTTGTCTGCCCGTATGCGTACCCGCTGTTCAATGCAAAGGCGGAAGGGCGATTCGGAGGTTCGGAGGTCCGTGCCCGAATGTTTGCACTGGGGCTGGCCGCCTTGGCAGACTATGAGGTCAGCTTCGCAGTATTCGACCAGGGGCAGCCAACCCGTGAGCGGATCGAGGGCATCGCGCTGTTTACGCTGCCCCGTTCGCGGTCGCTCGACGAGCGCTGGCTGCCGCACTTGCGCGAGCGGGTCCACCGGCGCGAGGGTTTTCCTTGGCTCTCGGTCGAGTCCGTCTCAGGCGGATCGGCCGCCCTGCTGTGGGAATTGCCGCTGGCGGCCGCCCTGCGGGCGATCGAGCCGTTGCGCCGCCGGCTCTATCTTCAACGGCTCGACTATCCGCCCCGGCGGCGAGCGCTGGCGGCGATCGACGCCGACGTGTATTGCACGCTGGGCACGCACCACATCACGGCCGAAGTGGTCGCCTTCTGCCGGCGACGACGGCGCAAGAGCTTGCTGCTGCTCTCGTCCGATTACGACCTATTGACGCAGTATTACTCCGGATCGCGCGAGCGCAATATCTACGGCGAGGTGGGGCACGTCTGCCACTACGGCCTGGCGGGCTCCGACCGCATCATCGCCCAGACCGACTATCAGCGGGCCCTGCTCAAGTCGCGGTTCGGCCGGGAGTCGGACCTGGTTGCCAATCCGATCGACCTGTCCGATACCCCGCCGCCCGCGCCCCGGGCAGCGCGGGAGGGGCACGCGCTGTGGGTCGGCAAGGCCGACGACTACAAGCGGCCCGAGCTCTGCCTGGAGCTGGCCGACCGCTGCCCCGGTATCCCCTTCAAGATGATCGTGAACCGGGCGGCCGAGGGCCGGTTCGAGCGCGTGGTCGAGGCCCGTGGTCCGAACGTGGAAGTGATCGAGCAGGTCCCGCCACACAAAATGGGCGGCTTCTTTCGCGGCGCCGCGGTGCTGGTGAACACCTCGGCCTACGAGGGGTTTCCCAACACGTTTTTGGAGGCAGGCAAGTTCGGCGTGCCCGTGGTTTCACTGGTGGCCGACCCGGACGGCTTTTTATCCAAGCACGGTTGCGGCATCGCGGCCGGCGGCAGTTTAGATCGGATGGCCGAGGCCCTGCGTCTCCTCTGGTCCGGCGGCCCCAGCGCCGAGCGCTTTTCCCAGAACATCCGCACCTACGTCGAGACGCACCACGATCGAGCGAAGTGTGTGGCCGATTTCGAAGCGGTAGTCCGGCAGTTGGGGGATGCCGAATCGAGCACGTCTTAAAAGGCCGTTTAACGCGTTCTTGTCCAGAAAACTCCCAAAGCCCTGCCATCCGCCTCGAAGTGCAGTGCGGCGTGCACGTGGCCCAGATTGAGACGGTGGATCGTTCCGCGTAGATCCAGGTTCCAGGAACCGATCCGCTACGCCACCGGCGAGATCGTACTGTCGGGCGACCGACGTGGCGTCGCAGGCGTTCGGAAACAACCACTCGCGGAGTGAGTGGACCACATCAAGGACCGATGCTGAGACATCGGTCTACCATCGAGCGCCTCGAAGCGATCGAGGCCGATTCGGTCGAGACCCGTCGGAATCTGGCAGTGCTGCCGCTCTTTTTATCCCGGCGAACTGGGCGGATTTGCCAGGTTCCGGCCCCGGCGGCCGCAATCTGGGCAAAATGCTGGCGACCGGGGCGGCCGCAAGCTATAGGGGTAGTAATGAGGACTCCTCAACCCGACGGCCTTCAAAATGTCGCCCGGCTGATCGCGCGGCTGGTCCTGATCGCGGCCGCGTTGGCGGCCTGCGCGCCGCAGGCAGCCGCCGAGACGCGCCAAACGCCTGGCGATGCACTGCAAGCCTGGCTCGCGCACCTGGAGCGCAAACTGCCGGCCACGGCCGCCGAGTATTCGGACCAGACCGCCGCCGATACGATCGAGGCGGCGCGGGCGATCGAACAGTGGGCCGACCGGCTTGCCGAGCGCGAGTTGGCGGGCAGTCCGCGCCAGGTCGTCGACGCCGTCGAGAGCCTGCTGGCCGCTAAAGGCCGCGTCGACCGGCTGCTGGACGGCGCATTCGAAACGCGCCGGCAGTTTGCCCGGCTCGAGGAGGGCCCCCAGCGGAAAAACCAGATCCGCGCCTATCTGCGGGCGACCAGCGAGTTGATCGACCTGTCGGGACGCTTGCGATACCTGCAAGTCGATGCCTTGGCGGCGGCCGTCGAGCGCGTCGCCGCGCGACGCCAGGCGCGCCAGGAGCTGACGGAGCTGTTCCTGGTCCAGCGCAGCTCGGTGGGCGCCTTGGTCATGGCTCCCTACCTGCTCGCGCCGAACCCGCCCCGCGCCGCCGACCCGCCGGATGGCAGCGAGATCCGCCGCCTGCTCGAGCTGATCGAAGTCTCGGGCCAGGCGATGCTGCTGCCCAACCTGGCGGCCCTGCTGGAAGGCGACCAGGCGCCACCCGACTTGAAGGTGTTTATTGCGCAGACGATCCGCCGGCTCGGCCTGCCGCAGGATCCTCGCCCCGGCTCGGCCGACGGCCTGCCGCAAGGGGCTATTACCGCCGGCCGGCTGGCCGAGCTGCTCGCGGCAGTCGATCCGTCGAAGCTGTCGCCGGCGGCGGCGGCGCTGCACGGTGAGCTGCTCCAGTGGCTCGAAGTTCGCAAGGCGGAAGGCCTGGCGGAAAACAGTTACCGTCTCGGCACGTTCGACGTCGAGCCGGGCGATTGGCTCTTGATGCGCAATCCCTCGCCGTACAACCAGTTCACCGATCTCTCGCCGGGGTTGTTTACCCACGTCGGAGTCGTCGCGCTCGAGCGGGGGGGCGACGGCATCGCGCGGATGGTGCTGGTCGATCTGCCGGAGCGAGGCACCCACATGCCGGCCACCAACGTCGAGGCCTATGTCCAGCGGACGTTGCACTACGTGTTCGTGCGGCACCCAGACCGCGCGGTGGCACGCGACATGGCCGAGGCCGCAAGGCAGATGATCGGCAACGAGACCCAGTTCGATCTGTCGTTCCGCACCGATCGGGTGCTGCCGTTGGCCGGCAGGCCGCTGGCCGGCGAAAAGATCCACACGTACTGCGCCGGCCTGCTGTTGCTGTGCTCTTTGCAGACGCCGCTGGCGCGCGAGGAGTTCTTTCCCATCGCCGAGGCGCCGGCCGGGGGCCGCACGGTGGAGAACCTGGCCACGCTGGGGCTGTCGATCGGCGACGACTTCATTTCGCCCACGGGGGCGCTGTTCGCGCCGGGCCTGGTGCTGGTCGGACGCCAGGAGCCGATGTACGACCCCCGCCGCGAGGTCGAAGAGGCCGTTTTCGATCACTTTGCCGACTTGCTGGCCGCCCGCAAGCTGCAGCCGTCGCCCGATCTTTTCCAGTCGCTGCGGCTCAAGCTGGCCGAGGCCTCGCGCACGAACGCGCTGTTGGCGCGGGCCCTGGCCCAGGCGGCCCAGGTCGATGCTGGGTCGGACCTGGTGTCGGCCGCCAAGGCCGCCGCCGTGGTCGAAACGCTCGACGAGATCGCCTTCGGCTCCAGCGGCGAGTTCCTCGACGCCCGCGACGTCCTGCGCTCCGGCCCGCTCGCATCGCTGGCCGCCGAAGGGCTGCCGGCTGAAGAGCTGGCCCTGGCCAGGCGCTACCGGCAGCGGCACGCCGGGCTGGCGCGGAGGCTCGAGCAAGGCCGGCTCTCGCCCCGCCAACTGCGGCAGGAGCTGGTGGAGTACTACATCCAGGCCGGCAAAACGCAGCTCGAACGCCGGTTCTTTGCCTCGGCCGAATGAGGTAGAATGCAGGTAAAGGCTTCCCACGTGCCGCCGTTTACCAGCCACATTTTCGTTTGCTGCAACACCCGCTCCGCCGGCCACCCGCGCGGCTGCTGCAACCCCGACGGCAGCGAGGCGCTGCGGCAGTGCTTCAAGGCGGAGATCAAGCGCCGCAATCTCGGCCCGCTGGTGCGGGCCAACCTGTCGGGCTGTCTCGATCAGTGCGAGTTGGGGCCGACCGTGGTCATTTATCCGCAGCAGATCTGGTACGGCCGGGTCATGCTGGCCGACGTGCCGCGGATTGTCGAAGAGACGGTGATCGGCGGGCGGGTGCTCGGCGATCTGTTGATCCCGAACAACAGGTTGAACTCGAGCAATTGACTGGGCCGATTGACTGGGCCGATTGAGCCGGTCGCAACCGGCTTCGGCCGCCTTGATCGGGGCAACCTTCAGCGTGGTAACGTTCAGCGGGCCAACACGGTTGGAAACACACGGGGGAAAGGCATCATGAAACGATACGCGACCGCCCTGGCCGTTTTTGTGCTGGCCTGCCTGCTGGCGGCGGGCAGCATCCTGGCCCAGCGTCCCAACCAGCGCAACCGGCCGAATGCCGCCGGCCGGCCCAACCCGGCGGCGCAGCAGCGCCAGGCCGAGGAGCCAAAACGTCCGGAGCTTCCCGACGACCCCAAGCTGCTCGAGTTGCACAGGGACTTCGTCGTCAAGGCGGCCCGGCTAGCCAAGGACTACGAGCGCGGCAACCAGATCGACAAGGCCCGCGCCTGCTACGAGCAGATCCTCAAGCTGGTGCCCGGCCATCCCGACGCGGAGGAGGCGCTGGCCAACATCCAGCAGAAGGAGGCGACGGCCCAGCGTCGAACCATCGAGGTGCACGCCAACAAGGGCTGGCAGGACACGGGCGTGGTTCTGATCGCGGGCAAGCCGGTGAGCGTCCAGGCCCAGGGGAGCTGGAGCTTCCGGATATCGCACCAGTTGGGCCCGGACGGCATGGAGATACCCGAGGAGTTGCGAGATTTCAATCTCGGTTCGCTGGTGGGGTTGGTGGCCGCCGGCGATCCTGAGAAGGCGCGCCCCTTTTTCATCGGGTCGAGCAAGGAGTTCAGGTCCGAGCTGTCGGGTCCACTGATGCTGCGGATGTACGACAGCGATCCCTCGGACAACGCCGGCAAGCTCAGCGTCGAGATCCGCGGCACGTTCGAGCGGCCCTGACGGCGGAGAAGGGAAACCACAAAGGACGACGATGGGAGAACCACAAAGGACACCAAGAACACAAAGACGAAGGAGAATGAAGACGGACGACGACGACAAAAGGCTCTCGCCAAGGCGCGAAGAAGAAGACGGCTACCAAAGAGGCCAAAGACAATGGAAAGGAATCAGGCAGATTTCGGATGAGGGAGAAGGGAAAACCACAAAGGACACCAAGAACACACAGAGGATGACGAGCGATCTCAAGGATTCCGTCAGCTCGTACCTCTCTTTGTGTCCTTTATGATCTTGGTGGTTTCTCTCCTCTACACCTGTCCGGCGGGCTGCGATACCTCGCGGACGACTTCGGCGGTCTGGCCCTTGCCGGCGTGCAGGGCGACGTCGGCCTGGGCCACGATGCCGCAACAGCTACCGTCGTCATCGACCACCAGGACTCTGCGGATCTTTTCCCGCTCCATCAGGTCGCAGCACTCCTCGAGACTGGCTTCCGGCGACACCGTGACGACCGAGGGAGACATGCAATCGGCCACTCGCATCTCGAGCGGGTTTTTGCCCATCGCCACCACGCGGCACGTGATGTCGCGGTCGGTGATGATCCCTACCGGCTTGCGATGATCGTTCCGCTCGATCACGGGAATGGCGCCGCAGTCGTGCTCGACCATCAGGCGAGCGGCCTCCTGCAGAGTCGAATCTGGAGTGCAGCAGGCGGGGTCGGCGGCCATGATCTTTTTCACTTTCATGATACGTTCTCCTTTTGCAGTTGGACGTGTGCAGCTTTTGACAACTCCCTTTTTCTGGCCCCCTCTTTGACGTGCAAACCCCGAGCCGTAAACACAAAAAAGCCCACTCGCACCCAGGCGCGAAAGGGCTTGCTTTGCCGCGAAGCTGCCATCACGGCAGCTCCCAAAGACATTCTTAGCGCGCCGGGGCGGGAAGGTCAAGCATCCTGCCATCGATCCAGGCGCTTGGCAGCCACTCCGACGAGAAGGAAAACGTCAGTTACATTCAAAGCGCTCTGGAGGCCGAGCAAGGCCGCCGCGCCGGACAAATCGGCCCGCTTGTACTTCCAGCCCGGCCGTTCGGTTGTGGCCGGCGGCATCCGCCATGATAATCGGAAGCCGGGCTGTCGTTGTTTCGCCTCCCATCGTTTGTCCCGAGACGCGGCCGATGACCGCACTGCCGATCCGCCTTGCCGCCCTCCCGCATCAAAGTAGCAGGCACACGCCGTGTGCCGTTGCTGTAAGTAGCAGGCACACTCCGTGTGCCGTTGCCTGCCCTCCGCGGCGCCTCCGCATGCCGCACCTCGTGCTTGTGATGGCGATGGTCCACCTGCCGCTGGCGTCCAGCCGGGCCGGCGACGATTGGCCCCGCTGGCGAGGCCCGCTGGGCAGCGCGGTCGCCGACGGCTCGCCATTGCCGGTCGAGTGGAGCGCGACGGACAACGTGCGTTGGAAGGCGGCCATCGAGCCGGACGGCTTCTCTTCGCCGATTGTCAAGGACGACTGCATCTATCTGACGGGGGCCTTCGACGGCGGGCTGCGAAGAGCCGTCTATTGCCTCGATCGCTCGTCGGGCGCGGTCCGCTGGAAGCGCGAGATCGAGGACCCCGATCCGGAAGTGGCATCCTCGATGACCGGGCACGCCGCCGCCACTCCGGTCACCGACGGCCAGCGCGTGGTGGCCTTTTTCGGCCGGGCAGGCCTGGTGTGTTATGACAAGTCGGGCCAACTGCTCTGGAGGCGGCAACTGGGACGATTCGAATCGGAGCTGGGCCTGGCCACGTCCCCGATCCTGGATGGTCCTCGTGTTCTGCTGGTCTGCGACCACGACGGCGACCGCTTCAGCTCGTTCGATTCCTGCCTGCGGTCGTTCGATCTCTTTACCGGCCGTGAGGCCTGGCGCACCGAGCGGCCCGGCCTGTATCGCTCGTTTGCCACGCCGATCATCGTGCCGGCCGGCCAGGGCCGACGCGAGCTGATCGTCCATGCCCAGGACCAGGTGCGCGGCTACGACCCAAACAGCGGCGAGCTGGTGTGGCACGCCGACTCCAGGGCCGGCTGGGTGGCCCCCAGCCCGGTTTTTGCCGGCGGCTTGATCTTTGCCTGCTCGGGCCGCAACGGGCCGTTGATGGCCATCAGGCCGGGCGGCGCGGGCGACGTCACGGCCAGCCACGTCGCCTGGAGCCATCCAGGCGCCGGTCCTTATGTCTGCTCGCCGGTGGTCTATGGCGACCACCTTTACGTCCATAACGAGGCAGGGGTGCTGTCCTGCTACCATGCGGCCAGCGGGCGGCGGCTGTATCGCGAGCGGTTGCCGGGAAAATTCACCGCCTCGAGCGTGGCCGGAGACGGCAAGGTTTATATCACCAACGAGGAAGCGACCACCTACGTCGTCGAGGCCGGCAGCGAGTTCCGGCTGTTGGCCGCCAACCGGCTGGGCGAGTCTTGCCTGGCTTCGCCGGCGATTGCCGGCCGGGCGATATTCGTCCGCACAGCGCGGCACCTGTATTGCATTGCCGGTGAGTAAGGTTTTCTCTTGCTTTGCCGCCCAGGTTTGGCATCATCTAGGGTGTTGGTTTGGGGCTCGCTGGTTTGCTGGCACAAGGTTCGAGAAAGGAATCAGCCATGACGATCTCGATGCGATCTGTTTCGATGCTGGTCGCGGTTGCCCTCGTGGTCTCGCAGGCCCGGGCAGCCGACCTGGCCAAAGGCCTCACCGAAAAGGGCCCAGCCGACCTGAAGTCGGCCGGACCCCTGGCGTTCGGCCCAGCGGGGATCCTCTTCGTGGGCGACCCACTGGGCGGGGCCGTCTTTGCCCTCGACACGGCCGAACGCCCGGTCGAATCGGCCCGCGGGCCCCTGGAGGTAAAGCAGCTTGGCGACAAGGTCGCGGCCCTGCTGGGAACAACGAGCGACCAGATCCAGGTGAACGACCTGGCCGTGAATCCAGAGTCGGCCATGGTGTACCTGTCCGTGGCGCGCAACCCTGGCCCCAAGGCATCGCCGGTGATCGTGCGGATCGACCACACGGGCGAGCTGTCCGAGTTGGCGCTCGACGACATCAAGCATGCCCGGACCGAGCTGCCCAACTTGCCTGGTCCGGAACAGCGCGACCAGCGGGGACAGAGCCAGCGGATGGAGTCGATCACCGATCTGGCCTATGTCGATGGCCGGGTGTTCGTGGCCGGCTTGTCGAACGAAGAGTTCGCCTCGAAGCTGCGGTCGATCCCCTTCCCCTTTACCAAGGCCGATTCGGGGACCAGCGTGGAGATCTATCACGGCGCCCACGGGCAGTTCGAGACCCGCTCGCCCGTGCGGACGTTCGTGCCTTACGCGATCGCCGGCGAGCCGTATCTGCTGGCCGCGTACACCTGCACTCCGCTGGTCAAGTTCCCCGTGGCCGAGCTGAGCCCCGGATCGAAGCTGCGCGGCACGACGGTGGCCGAGCTGGGCAACCGCAACCGGCCCCTGGACATGATCGTGTACGAAAAGGACGGCAAGAACTATCTGCTGTTGGCCAATAGCAGCCGCGGCGTCATGAAGATCGACACCGACAAGGTCGAGACCGATGAAGGGATCGAGCAACGGATTGAGGACAAAGCCGGCTTGAGCTACGAAACGATCGAGGGGCTCAAGAACGTGCACCAGTTGGATCGGCTGGATGACGAGAACGCCCTGGTTCTCGTTCAAACGGAGGGCGGCTCGTTGTCACTCCAGACGGTTCCGCTGCCGTGAAAGAGCTGCTGAAAACCGGTATCGACCGGTTCGACGTTTTCCGTTCCCAACCGACTCGCCCACCGCTGAGCCGCCCGAAAGCGCCGGCGGCTCATCGGTGCTGGGCGGTTGCCGGCTTGGCTCTCGGCCTGCTCTTTGTCCCAATCGGGCTGCAGCCGACGGCCGAGGCCGCCGAGCCGGCGGCGGAGAAGGGGTCGCAGTTCGATGGCCGGCGCCCGTGGTCGATCCGCCTGGTCGAGCTTGACGGCGGCGAGGCTGCCTTTGAGGTGACCGCCATTGATCGCGGCAGCCTGGGCGAGCTCGCCAAGCTCCCGGCCCGCGACGACCGCTGGCCGAAGTTGCTGGCGGTGTACGTCGTGGCAGCCGGCCGCGTGCCCGACGACCAACCGGCCATGCTCGGCAAGCATGAGGTCGCCGGCGAGTGCCTGCGGTTCACGCCCCGCTTTGGCGTGGAGGCCTCGGCCCGATACCGGATCGTGTTTGATCCCGGCCGGCTGCCTCGGCTCAACGAGCCATCCGCGGCGCCCGAGCCGGTGGTGGCGGAGTTCTCGATCCCCGCGGCTCACGAGCCGGACGCCCCCTTGACCGAGGTCAGCCAGGTTTTTCCGACCGCCGGCACTCTGCCTGAAAACCAATTGAAGTTCTACATCCATTTTTCGGCCCCCATGCGCCGCGGCGAAGCGTATCAGCATCTCAGCCTGCTCGGCCCAACGGGCGAGCCGGTCGAGCTGCCGTTTCTGGAGCTTGGCGAGGAACTGTGGGACCCCGCCGGGCGGCGGTTCACCGTCTTTTTCGATCCGGGACGAATCAAGCGCGGTCTCAAGCCGCGCGAGGAAGTCGGGCCCGTGCTGGAAGAAGGGAAGCGATACACATTGGTCGTCGATGCGGCCTGGCGCGATGCCGAGGGGCGCTCGTTGCGGCGCGGCTATCGCAAGGAGTTCGACGCGGGGCCCCCCGACGAGCAGTCGCCCGATCCGGGCAGGTGGGAGCTCGAAGCGCCGGCCGCCGGTTCGCGCGAAGCGGTGCGCATCCGCCTGCCCGAACCGCTCGACCACGCCCTGCTCATGCGCGTGGTCCGAGTGGCCGGCGCGGAGGGCGACCTGGTAGCCGGGCGAGTCGCCGTGTCGGATCACGAGACGCTTTGGCAGTTCACGCCACGCCGGCCGTGGCGGGATGAATCTTACAGCGTCCTCATCGACACCCGATTGGAGGACCTGGCCGGCAACAGCATCGGCCGGCCCTTCGAGGTCGACCTGGTCGAGCCGGTCTCGCGCGCGGTCGAAACCAGCACCGTCGAATTGCCTTTCCAGCCAAGGCGATAAGATTCTTGATTTCGGTCCTGATTGGACGCCCGTTCACCTCACCGTCGCTTCGTTCTTCTCGTTGTTTGCCGTCGCCAACAGCGCAATCGTGGCCCAGGCGGTCGTCGAGATCCGCTGGGCATAGCTTTGGCCGCCGGCGGGACGCGTCGTCTCCGGCCAACTGCCGTCTTCGAGCTGCTGGTCCACCAGGTTGATGAATCATCAGCAACCAGCGGCGCCGGCATCCGGACGGTTGTTCAGAGCATAAACAGGCTACGGCCGGACCAGCCTGGATGAGTTTTGACCAGCGAGCAGCGCCAGGTTTGCCACCTGCTCGCGCGCGCGCTGGCCCGGTTCATGGAAAACCGGCATCAAATTCGGCCGGTCTGAAGGCGGGCCATCAGCTCCTCGGTTTGGCACACCTATTGCTTAGCAGAGTGCCCGCAGGCGGGCCCGATGCTGGGCCCCCGAGGCAACGTGATGGTCAGGCAGGGTTATGTCGGCACCGCAATACGTGGACAGTTACACAGTTGAGTTGCAACACGACAATGGTCGGGAGGGCAGTCAGATGGTTGCTCCAATGCGAGTCGGAATCGCCGAAGAC
>JBBDNX010000575.1:0-2669 GCA_040877345.1 Pirellulales bacterium | reverse complement strand
AACGATGATTCCCTTGGTGCCGCCCCGCCGCTTGAGCTCGATCATCTCCTGAATCGCGCCGTACGACTCCTCGCGGGCCCGCTCGATGAACCCGCAGGTATTGACGACCACGAAGTCGGTGCCTTGCGGATCGGCAACCAGGCGGTAGCCGTCGAGCTCCAGCAGGCCCAGCATGCGCTCGCTGTCGACCAGGTTCTTGGGGCAGCCCAGGCTGATGAAGGCGTACGTCCCCTTGGCCGGCCGGGACGAATTGGCCCCTGCGCGGGCGGCCGCGGGGCGGGGAGCGGCTCCAGCGCAGGCGGTGGCGGAATCGGACTGAATGATCGGCAGCGTCAAGACGGCCTCCGGGCCAGACAAAAACGGGCCGGACCCAGTGGCCGGCAGAATCTCATGGTACCCAATCCGTCCCCGGCTGACGAGTCCGGTGAGCCACTTGGCGGTTCGCGGGAATTCCCCCCGCTTATCAGGATAGTTGGTCGAGCTGCCAGAACAGGTCGGCGAGCAGCAGGGGCTTGGAAACGACAGCCGCGGCGCCGGCGGACAGGGCCGACAAGGCGTCTTCGCCGCGGGGAAAACCTACCAGGGCGATCAGCCCGGCAGCCGGGTATTGGGCTGCCGCACGGGCGAGTCGAGCGAGCTGAGCTGCATCGAGCGATCCCGGGCAATCCCAAACGACGGCGCTCACGCCACGCGCCTGAAGGGTGTCGTCTCGCCAGCTCCAGACGACCCCCAGGCCCCGCGCGGAAAGCGCCGAGCCGAGAAACTCGGCCATTTCAGCGCTGCCCGAATCAATGGCTACCAGGCCTGGACAATCGTTGTGGGGCAGCGAGTCGGCCCACAACAGCCGTTCATCGTCGCCGCAGGTCACCGGCAGGCCCCAGGTGGGGCAATGCCCGCGGGCCAGCCAGGCGAGCTCTTGCGCCAGCCGAGCGGCCCACTGATGCCAATAGAGTCGCACGACGCCGGGCCAAGGCGTGCCGGTGCGCGTTTCGCCTTCGCACCAAGCGCCGAGCAGACCGACGACCCGCGCCAGAGGCGCCTGCTTGCGCAAGGCTTCGACCGTCTCGGGAGCGAACTGCCCCGGCCGCGCCTGGGCCAAGGCGATCACATCGGGTGGCTCGGCCGAGCCGGCCAGATGCTCGAAGGCCGCCTCGAGATGGGCGGTGTGGACCAGCCGGCAGAGCGATGCGATGCCCTGCGTGGCCAGTAGGAACTCGTCCCGCTCCAGTTCGCCAACCAACAGCAGGCTCGCCATATCCATGCAAAAAACTTCCGGCAGTCTAGCCCGGCAGCGACTGCTCCGCTTCCAGGATGCACTGCCGGATGGTGCGGGCATCGGGGGCGGCCCTGAGTTGACCGAGAAACTCAGGTGCCGCAATCAACCGGCTCAAGCGGGCCAGCGCGAGAAGGTGTCCGCGGTCGTCGGTCGAGCAGATCAGAAAGAATGTATCGGTCAGCACGCCGCGGCTGCCGCCAAAGGGGATGCCTCGTTCCGTGCGGCCCAGCGCCAGCAGCGGCTGGCCGAGAATGCTCGGCATCGGGCGGCGCGGGTGCATCAATGCCACGCCGCTCTCCAGGGCGGTGGGGTGCATGTCTTCACGGCTGCGGACGGCCTCGGCCATTTTTTGGGGATCCCAGAGCCAGCCCGTCCGCGCGGCCAGCTCGACCATCGAGTTGATGACCGAATTGCGGGTCCGGGCCGGCAACGGGAACTCGATGGCTTCCAGCGGCAGCAGTTCCGCGAGCGAAAGGCGATCGGCTTCGTCGGCCGGGGCCGCGTCGTCGAGCAGCCCTTCGACTTCCAGCAGCTCTTCCTCGTCCGACAGGCCGATCCGCTCTTCGAGCCAATGGTGGATCTCCGGACGCGAGAAGCGCCAGTCGCCGGCGACTTTGCGTGCGGGGAGCTTGCCGCGCTCAGCGAGCCTGGCCACCTGGGCCGCGGACAGATGCAGGTAGGCGGAGAGCGTCTCGGTATCGAAGTCGTCTTCGGCCATGTTCAGCGCGCAGCCGTGATCCGTTCCAGCCGATCGGCAACATCGTCCAGTGCCATGACGTGTCTGGCCCACGGGCCGCTCGACGTCGTGTCGCGGCTCGGAGGCGAAAGCGGCTTGGGATTCATCTGTCGGTTGAGGCTACACCGCCGCGCTGGAATGGGCAAGTCCTTTGACGGTGGGGAGATCCGTAGTACGATGGCAATGATGCGGACCGGGCGATGCGGCCAGGAGATCGTACAATGAGCGAGTTACTTCCACCCGACCTTGAGCTCCGCAAGCAAGTGCAGATCGGGTTGGATCAACTTGAGCGGGGCGAGTATTTCGATCTGGATGACGAAAGTCTCGGCGACTTCTTCGATGGCATCGAAGCCGAAGTGGAGCAAGAGCTTGCTACGGAAAAAGACCTTCGTGAACCACTATAAGCCGCCCCGCTTAAACGGACGAGCCGGCCTTGACAGGGTTTGGAAATTCGAGACAATCCCGCCCTCAATTCGACCCGCGAAAAGTTGCCTGCCGGCAAGCTGGCGAATGTCTGTTCGCCTGCGGCAGGCAAGGATTCGTTGTCGGCACGTCCAGGGCCGATCCGGCTGGTAGGGACACCGCCGGGTAGCACGGCCGCGTTCTTCTTCACGTTCTAAGCCAAGGCGTTATAAGGCACGGAGGCCGCACGCCATG
>JBBDNX010000574.1:13722-14852 GCA_040877345.1 Pirellulales bacterium | reverse complement strand
TACTGACGGCGCTGGCGTTTTGGAAAACCTTACGATACTCGGCGGCCTGCTCCCAGGTGGGCACCAACGCCATCACAGCCACCCACTGCATGCCCTTGGGTTCGGCACCGGAAGGCAACTGAACCAGCCGCTGCTCGGCCGGCGTGCTTGGTGCGGTGGGCGTGGCGGGCTTCTCTTCTTCCTTTTTCTTGCCTCGAGCAGCAGCCTTCCCCTTGGTGGCACCCGGCTGCATGCCTCCCATCCCTCCCCTCATGCCGGCACCCATGCCGCCCATGCCTTGGGTCATGCCTCCCATGCCTCCCATGCCTTGGGCCATGCCTCCCATGCCTTGGGCCATGCCTCCCATGCCGGCACCCACGCCTCCCATGCCGCCTGCCCCGCCGGCGCCTCCGGCGCCGCCCGCCAACGGACCGGACTGTTGCCATTGACCGCCTTCCTCGGACCAGGCGATGGCGCCGTAGCCGGGGTGAACGACCAGCTTGCGCACGGTGAGATACTTTGGCTCGCCGCGGCGGACTCTTATCTCGCCCGGCGCCGGATCAAACGGCACGACGCCATACCGCGTGGGGTCGATCGGCCGGTTGGCCACTCGGGCCAGTTCCGTGTAGGCGGGTATCGTGATCACCTTCTCGATGTCCGGTTTTGAGTTGGCAATTCTGTCCCGGCGATCCGCCGCCAGCTTGAGAAGATCCTCCGGGCGCTCCGGGTATGGCTTGCGGTTCAACGCGGAGTAACACAACCACAGGAAGCAAATCAGCACGCCGCCAAAGACGATCTTCTCCGCGTGCAGCAGGAAGAACTGCTTGATTTGGGTCTGGTCCAGTTTCAATTTGGCTTTCATGCGATCCGCCTCCTGGTTATCGTCCGGCCGCTGGGCCGGCGCGCTTTGCGCCCCGCTCCAATCGCACCCGCTCAACTTCCGGTGGCCGCTGATCGGGAACTGGTCTGCGGCAAGGCAAAGACGCGCTGGCTCGGGTCAGCCGCACTGCCGGTTCCCAGCTTGTCCTTCTCGGGCCTGTTGTAGATATAGACAACGCCGCAGACCTCGACGACCGCGTCGTAAGGACCGGTCTCGACGGGCACCTGGACACCGGCCCCCATACCGCCCGCTTGACCGCCCCTGCCCATCT
>JBBDNX010000574.1:0-13622 GCA_040877345.1 Pirellulales bacterium | reverse complement strand
GGCCTCCGGCTCCACCCATGCCGCCCATCGCGCCTCCCATTTGGCCTCCGGCTCCACCCATGCCGCCCATCGCGCCTCCCATTTGGCCTCCGGCTCCGCCTAGACCGCCGCCACCAGCCATGTTGCCGCCGCCTCCACCACCCGCCTGGCGACCAGCAAGTTCGGTGACACGGCCGCCGCCAAGTCCCAGCTTGATGCGTACACGCCTGACCTCAACGGGAATTGGGGCGTTGGCGCATTGAGACAGAAGATCGGGGATGCGCCGCTGGTCCATGACGAACTTCATCTGAACGAATATCTGCTTGAACTCAGCGAACGGCTGGGAAGCATTGAAGTCGATGGGCCGCCCTTGTTCGTCCAGGTACCGACCCTTCAACAGCTTGTCGTCCTCGGACTGCGCGGGCGCGCCGCCCCCCCCCTTGCCACCCCCTTCCTTGCCGCCGACCATGCCAGCCATGCCGGCCATGCCACCGCCGCCGCCCATGCCGCCGCCAGCCATGCCTCCCATGCCGCCGACGGAACCGCCGCCCCCCCCGGCGCCTTGCATCGCAAACTGGGCCACGTCGAGCGACTCGATCCCCTTGATCGGCGCGTTGAGTGCATCGGTGGCTCCGTCGTTCGTGCTCTTGACGATATTGGCCAGGGCCTCAAAAACCCACAGGTCTTCCTGGATCACTCGAACCCGGTTCGTGGAAGGGGTCTCCTGTGTAAGGTAGCGCTGGCTAATCATGTTGCGGGCGGTGTCCGGCCAGGAAACCAGGCCCTCGTACTGGGGTTCGGGGCGGCTGCCGCCGTCCATCGGCTGGGCCTCATCGCCGGCTTCCTCGACCTTCTGCCGGCGCAGGTCGACGATCTCGAACACGCGCTGCCATTCGGCCAACACCACGTTGTCGCGGTACAATTCACGCAGGGGCACCGGAATCTCTTCCGACGGCGGAATGTCGGCGATTGCGGCAACGTGGTCAGGCCATTCGAGCAAGCCTTCTTGCCTGCGGTACAACTCCTCCCAAGCCTCAAAAACCTCGTTCTTGAGCTGCTCGTGCAACCCCTGCACTGCCTTGGCAAAGTCCTCGTTGGGCAGCGGGGCGTTCGGGTCGGCGCCAATCTGCTCCACCGAACTACGGGCCGCGTCGATCTGCTGCTTGTTTCTCTCGAACAACTCCGACAGGCTCGAGGAGGCCGCCGACCAGGATGCAAATGCCACAATCACCACCACTCCGCATAGCACCCAGAAATGGTGCTTCTTGAGGACGGCCAGGTAGATCTTTCCCTTATCCATGGTTGGCTCCAAGAACGGCTAGTTCGGTTGGGCAGGATCGGCTTGCTCGCCGGCATTGGCCGGCTCGTCCGGATCGCCGGACGGTTCAGATGGTCCAGGTTCGACGGAATCCGCGGGCTGCTCGCCAACGTCGTCTTCCGCCGCCGGCGCTGGATCGGCCGGGACCCCATCGGCCTCGGCCGGTTCGGCGCCTCCTTCGCCCGGCTGGGCACTTGCTTCGCCCGGCTGGGCACTTGCTTCGGCCGGCTGGTCGGCGTCCGCCGCCGGAGCCGGGGGGGCCGCCTGGCCATCGGCCGCGGCCGGCTGGCCATCGGCGACCAGGGCGGGATTCTCGATCGCCGGCTCCTTCCAGCAGAACTGCACGACGAAGTCGTAACGCGGGGCCGGAATCTCCTTCTTTTTCCCTGCGGCCGCCCCGGGTTGTGCACGCTCTTGCTCGGTGTCGGGGTCATCCACGGACAGAACGTATCTCCAATTGATCCGGCTATCGTCGATCAACACCGCGTAGCCGATGCCGAATTCGCCGACCGGAAACGTCGGGCTTTCGCCCGGGCGCCGTTGATCGGGTGGAATGGCGATCCGCTTTTGCCGCAGGTTTCTCAACAGCGTGTTGCGCAGGTACTGGGCTCCCTGGTTCTCTATATCGACCTCCTGGTTGTGGAAATGGTGCCCCGTGAGCTCGAAGATCCAGCCCGGTCCCGTCGGACCCGTCGATGCCTCGGCGGCAGGCTGCGCGTCGGCAGCAGGCTGCGCCGCGCCCTCGGCCGCCGGGGCGCCGCCGTCGGCCGCGTTCGGGGCAGCCGGCTCCGGGGCGGCCGGCGCCCTGGCAACCACGTCGCGGTCCTTGACGCCGGCGTACCACTCTTCGAGCCGTTCCACCCGCCAACACTCGACCGAATTGATCACCACCTCGTGGCGCTGGGTGAGGTCATCCGGGCGTTCGGGCGGATTGCCCGGGTTGACCTGCGGCAGACAGAGGTTGATCGCTTTGATGATCCTGAGCCAAACGTCCCGGTTGGCCACGTTAAGAATCAAGCCCGTGCCGATCAGGCCCGTTTTGCTGAACTGCTGCTTCGACCCCTCGTATTCGGTCTCATATTCCTTGGCCGTGGTGACGACCCTGTTGGCCTCGTCCACCGCCGGCTTGAAGTAGCTGTCGTCGAGCGAAACCGACTGCGCCGCCCGCACGTGGCTGACGTAGCTCACGGTCAGCCCCAACAACAGCGCCGCCGCCGCGCCAATCGCCCACGGCTTCTTGCCGCGGATCAGGCGGTCCTTGGCGATCTCCCGCGGCAAGAGGTTGGTCTTGATCTTTGTGTCGCGCAGACCCTGCAATGCCAAGCCATAGGAGACGCCGAAGGCCAGCACGTTTTCCTTGAAGGCCGGAGCATCGATCACCGCCGTGCCGGAAAGCCCGCGGAACGACTCCAGCCGCCCCAGGTCAAAGCCCAGGTTCTGGGCCAGGTAGCGCTGCAGGCCGGGCAGCTTCATGGCATTGCCCATCGCCAATCCGCGGCCGATCTTGGCCCGCCGGTCGAGGTTGGTGAAGTAGCCGATCGAGCGCTGCACCTCGGTCAACAGGTCGTTGAACACCGGCCGCATCGCCTGAAACAGCGCCTTGGGATCGTCGGCCTGGGAGGCGTTGCGCTTGAGGTGCTCGGCCGTGGCAAACGTGAGCTTCAGATCCTTGGTCAGCGCCTTGGTGAAGTGATTGCCGCCAATCGGAATGCTCCGCTGCCAGACCCGGAAGCCGTTGGTCACCACCAGGTCGGTCGTGTCGGTGCCCAGCGACAACAGCACCAACGACTCGGGCGGGTTGTCCGGATCGTATTCGTCCGGCGGCGGCAAGTCGCGCATCTGATCGAAGGCCGCAAAGTTGAATAGCGCCAGCGGCGTGAGCTGAATGATGTCGACCTCGATCCCCGCCTCGCTGAATGGCTTGAGCGCCCGGACCACCTGGTCGCGTTTCATGGCGAACAGGCCCACCTCGGTCTCCATCGCGAAGCCTTCGACCACGCTGCCCCCCACCATCTGCTGATAGTCCCAGACCACGTCGTCCAGGGCGAAGGGAATCTGCTGGCGGGCCTCGTACTTGACGATGTCCGGGATCTTCTTGCTCTCGACCGGCGGCAGCTTGATGAACCGCGCCAGGCCGCTCTGCCCGGATACCGAAATCACCACCCGGTCGCCGCGGACCGAGTTGCGCGAGAGAAACTGCTTCAGCGCCTCGCGGACCAACTCGACGGGGTCGACGTCCGGCTGGCTGAGAATCTTGGGGTACTCGATGTAGTCGAAGGCATCGGCGGTGATCCGGTTGGGATCGTCGTGCGGGCGGCCGCGCAGGGCCTTCAGCGCGCACTGTCCAATATCGATGCCCCATACGGCGTCGCTTCTCGCCATGGGCGATTCCCTCAAGCTCTGTTCGTTCTTATGACTCTGTCCGTTTTCGGATCGCGCCGATCCGCGGGGGCCCGCTGCCGGAGACCAAAGAAGATGGTCGAGGATGGGTAATGAATTGCCCGGCGCACGAACCGCCTCAAACGGTACTCTACCGAGTCGCGAACGAAACTGTCAACAAAAAATTCCCAGGACCAGCCGTTTATTATACCACCCCCCGCCGCCTTGCATATCACCGGGCCATTTTGACCGCTCTACCCCGGCCGTCAATCCCCGGCCGACTCGACTTGCCAGGCCCGACCGGCTATCGTGGACTCGTCATGAAGTTCGAAGAGCTGATCGTCCTCCTGCCCTGCCACAGCCTCGAGGACTTTCCGGTGCACCAGGAGGGTGCCCAGGCCGACAGTCTGCTGGCGGCCTGGTCGGCTTTGTGGCATCCGGCACTGCTCACCGCGGCCGGCAAGCTGCCCACCTGGCACCGGGCCGACGGCCCCCCCAGCGACCTGGCGAACCGGCTGGTCGTAATTCCACCTGCCAGCGAGACGCTGCTGTTGGCCGGCTGGGTGAACCGGGCCGAGGCCGAAGGGGCGACCGTCGTCCGCAAGTTCGAGACGCGCGAGCAGATTCTCTCTGCCGCGCTGGCCGAGCCGGAGGGCGCCGCGCCGCCGGTCGATGCGGACTTGGCCGCCGACTTTCTGGCCCTGGGACTCTGTTTTCTGTTGGTCGAGCTGCTGACCCGGCAGATGCGCTACATGAGCAACGTGGACGAGATCCACTTGCGCAATGAAACCGTGGCCGCGGCCCGGGCCGCCGTCGAGGGGGACACGGCCACCGCCCGCGACCGCCTGCACCGCTGTTTCGACGTGCTGACCGAGGCCCGCGAGCGGTTCTACCCGGTCGAGGCCTACCTGGTTGACCTGACGCTGACGGCCCCGACCACGCTGGGCGCCGGCCTGCGGCGCGAACTGGCCGACACGACCCCCAAGAACCTGCTGATTTCGGCCGGCACGCTGGAGCTGATGGCCCAGCGCGAGCCCGAATCGCTGGCCGCGCTGCGGCAGGCACTTGAGGGGGGGCACGTGTGCCTCGTGGGCGGCGAGCGAGACGAGGCCGATCTGCCGCTGATGCCGGTGGAAGCGGTGCTGGGCGAACTGCGGCGGGGTGCCGAGACGTATCGGAACTTGTTGGGCGTGGCGCCGCTGGTTTTTGGCCGCCGGCGTTTCGGGCTGACCCCCTTCTTGCCGCTGGTCCTTTCGCGGCTGGGCTTCCAGGGCGCACTGCACCTGGCCCTGGACGACGGGCACTTCCCCAAAAGCGGCCAGAGCAAGACCCGCTGGGAAGGGCTCGACAGCTCGGCCATCGATGCCCTCGGCCGGCTGCCACTGGACGCCAATGCTCCCGAGAGCATCCTGCGACTGCCTCGAAAAATGGGGGAGTCGATGGATTTGGACCACGTGGCCACCGTCGTGTTCGCCCATTGGCCGGGGCAGTCAAATGTTTACTACCACGACCTGCGGCGGATGGCCCGCTATGCGCCAGCCTTGGGCAAATTCGTGACGCTCACCGAATACTTCAGCGGCACCAGCCGCCCCGGAGAGCTGACGCGATTCAAGGCCGACCAGTACCGGACGGCATTCCTCAAGCAGGATGCCGCCGGCCAACGGGCCGACCCCATTTCGCGGCATGCGCGGCAGCACCGCCTCCGGGTGCGTGCCGAAGCGGAACAAACGCTGGCCACGCTGGTGGAGTTGATCGGCGGCACGCTGCCGGCCGGCCGGGCCGATCTGACCACCCAGATCGTAGCGCGGCACTCGGACGACAGGCCGGACGACACACCAGATGAGGACCTCGCCGGGCGGATCGAATCGCAAGTGCGGACGGCCGCCGCCGCGTTTGCCACCGCCTTGAGCCCCAAGCGGGGCGACATCGGTTACCTGGTGGCCAATCCGCAGAGTTTTCCACGCCGGGTGGGCGTCGACGTCTCGGACCTGCCGCTGTTGCCCGCCATCGAGGGACCGGTCGTGGCGGCCGAGGAATCGGGAGACGTCAAACGGGCGGTCGTCGAAGTGCCGGCCATGGGGTTTGTCTGGGTCGGCCCCGCCGCCGAGCGGGCCAAGCCGGTCAAGCTCCGCTCCAAGCCGCCCAACACGCTGGCCAACGAATTCCTGGAAGTGGTCGTGCACGCCACCACCGGCGGCATTCGCTCGCTGCGCGATCCGGCACAGCGGGGCAACCGGCTCTCGCAGCAACTTGCCCTGCGGCTGCCGGGACCACGCCCCAAGCCAGGCGATCTGTATCGCGACCCGGACGAGGAGGCGATTTACTCGGTGATGGCCGCCGACTCGATCGAGGTGACCGCCTCCGGGGCGGCCCTGGGCGAAATCGTCAGCCGGGGCCGGCTGTTGGACCGGCAGGGAAAACGGCTGGCCGGCTACGTGCAAACGGTGCGGCTATGGAGCGGTTCTCGCGTGGCCCTGGTCGACATCGAGCTGGACATCGACTGCCAGCCGGCCGCCGACCCGTGGGCCTCGTACTATGCCTCGCGCTTCGCCTGGGGCGACGAAGACGCCGAACTGTGGCGGAGCGTCAGCCAGACCAGCCAGTTGACCGACGCCCGGCGGCTGGAGGCGCCGCACTTCGTCGAAATCCGGGCCGGCAAGTCGCGCACGGCGATTCTCACCGGCGGTCTGCCATATCATCGCCGCGTGGGAGCACGCATGTTGGACAGCTTGCTCGTCGTGAATGGAGAAACGGCACGGCGGTTCAAGATGGCGGTCGGCATCGATCTGGCCCACCCGATGCAGCATGCCATCAGCCTCTTGGACCCGCCCACGGTGGTGCCCGCGGTCCCGCGGCCGGCCAGCGGCGCCTCGGCCGCCTGGCTGTTCCAGGTGGATGCCAAGAACGTCGTGGCGACGCATTGGGAAGCGATCCGCGACGGCCAGCGCGTGGCCGGCTTCCGCGTCCGCCTGCTGGAGTGCGAAGGCCGCGGCGGGCTGGTGCGTCTGCGAGCGCTGCGGGCCTTGGAATCCGCCCGCCAGGTCGATTTCCGTGGTGAGCCGCTGGTGGACTTGCCCGTCGAAGGCGAACAAGCGACGATCGACATGGCGGCCTGTGAATGGGTTGAGGTCGAGGCACGTTGGCGCACCTGATCGAGCCATGATTGTGGCAATCGACGGACCCGCTGGAGCCGGCAAGAGCAGCGCCGCACGCGCGCTGGCCCGGCGGCTCGGCTTCCGCTTCCTCGATACGGGCGCCATGTACCGGGCCGTCGTGCTGGCTGCTATCCGCCGCGGCCTCGGCTGGGACGATCCGGCGGCCCTGGCCCGCTTGGCGCGGCAATTGAAGATCGAGGTCGGCCAGGACGGCGAGGGACGCGACCTGGTGCTGCTCGACGGCGAGGACGTGACCCGCGAGATCCGCACATTTGCCATCACGGCGGTCACGCACTACGCCGCCAACAATCCGGCCGTCCGGGAGCACCTGGTGGAGCTGCAACGCAAGGCGGCCGGCCGCGACAACGTGGTGACCGAAGGCCGCGACCAGGGGACCGTGGTATTCCCCCACGCGGAGTGCAAGATTTTTCTCTCGGCCAGTCCCGACGAGCGTGCCCGCCGGCGGCTGCTGGACCTGGAGGCACACGGCGAGAACCTGAGCTACGAGGAAGTGCTGGCCAACCAGAACGAGCGGGACCTGCGGGACGAGACCCGCGCGGTGGGCCCGCTGCGTCCGGCGCCCGACGCCGTGATCGTGCTGACCGACGGCGTGCCGCCGGACGAGGTGGTCGACCTGCTGGAGGCGCTCGTCCGCTCGAAGATGTCCGGATGAAGTGGGCGGTAACGTAGGACGGCCTTCCCAGGCCGTTCAGAAAGGCAATCCCGGCGCGCCGGGACGTCCTGACCCATCCATGCATGACTGACCCAGCGCGATTGACAGAGCACTGATGGCCCAGCGTTCATTTGCCAAGCGCGCCTGGTATTTCGTGCTTCGCGATCTGTTACGGCTCGCGGGGGCGGTGCTGTTTCGGGTCCGCTATCGCGGCCAGCATTGGCTGCCGGAGCAAGGGGGCGCTTTGATTCTGTCGAACCATCAAAGCCACCTGGACTCCATCCTGGTCGGGATGGCCTCGGATCGCCAGTTGAACTACCTGGCGCGCGAGACGCTGTTCGAGTTTGCACCGTTTCGTTGGCTGATCAATTCGTTGGACGCTATTCCCTTGAACCGTGAGGGGTTGGGCATCGGCGGGCTCAAAGAAACCCTCCGCCGCCTGAAGCGGGGAGAGATGGTGCTCATCTTTCCCGAGGGGACCCGCACTGCCGACGGCAGCATTCGTCCGTTCAAGCCCGGCTTTACGGCCCTGGCCCGGCGAGGTCGAGTGCCGCTGGTGCCGCTGGGCATTGCGGGCGCCTTCGAGGCCTGGCCCCGCACGCGCCGTTTCCCTCGTCCCGGGCGGATAGCGGTGCAGATCGGCCAGCCAATCTCGCCCGAGGAAGTGAGCGGCTTCAGCGACGAGCAACTGCTGGCTGAAGTGCATCGCCGCATCGCCGCCTGCCATCTCCTCGCCCGCCGCTTGCGCGGCCGTTCCTAGTGACCCCATTTATGGGGTCCTCTGGTTCGGTAAGTTCGTAGTGGCCCGATTCATCGGGTCGGTGGCTCGAGATCGTCGTATCAGTGCTCCGGAATGAACTTCTCCCAAGTGACGACGGGAGTGCCATCGTGCCGGAAGAACAAGTGTGAGCTCATGATCGCACTTTGGAACTCACGGGGTTCCATGCCCATTCCGACCTGGCCCCAATGGCCGTCCGTAAACCGATAGACGAATATCTTCTCATCGGTGGACCGCACGACGTGGAGGGCCCCGGTCGGGCTCCACTCCATGATGTCGATGGCGTGCCCGGGGCCCGGTGGAAACGGTACCTGCTCCGCTTTGTAAGCCCGTCCGCCGGCTGGGTGATACAGCTTCACGAAAAAGGGCGTACCGGGTTTGATGTCGCTGACGTCGCCTTGGCACCCGACCGCCGCGACTGAGCCCTTCTGTGAGACCGCAAAGTGATAGAACGTCATCTTCCCCGGCCACGAGTCGAGGTGGAACGGTCCGACGACATCTTCAGGTCGTGGTCCTTTAATCCAGCGGGCGTCGAGCATGGCCCGGCCCGCTTTCTGACGGGCCTCGATCAGCCAGGCGTCGTTCGCTCGCCAGAGGAACTTGAGGAAGGAATCACGGTCGTAGACATACTCGTGTCCCGGCACGGTAATCCACCGGTCCCCCTCCAATCTCCGCAGCCGCGTTTGCCAAGTCGGGTTGTCGGCGTCTCGTTTCGGGTGGATCGACACAGTAATCGGGCGGCTGTCGCTGAGGAAGTGCAGTCCGGTTGAACCAAGTTTTCCTTGGTTCCACGAGTGCTCCCTCGGAGCTCCAAAACGCGGTCCGATCGGGTTCCAACGGTCGTCCTCGAGGCCATAGAGACAGAACTGGTTCCCTTGAATCTGGTTCGGGAATCGCGAATGCTCGGCCATGATCCAGAGGCGGCCATCCGGGCTCTGCGCTGCGGCGTGGAGCATGCTCCCCTCGACCCCGGTGATGCCGCCGCCGTTGCTGCCGACAAAGTGATAGCGATCGCCTTCGACTTCGACGACTTGGATGTCGCGCTTGTCCCCAATACGAGCGGTCTGTGCGACGATCGCACTCTTGGCGGTCGACCTTAACACCCATGTCGGGCGGTGGACATTCCATGGGGCCGGGATCGTCAGGTTGATGAAAGTCTTCCCTTGCCCCTGCGGCGCGAACGGGCGAGTGTCACCGCTGCCACCCGCCACCCCAGCGGCCAACGCCGCAATTGCGATAAGGATCAGCATGTGTTCAAGACAGAGGGATGGACCTCATGGACGACATAACAACCTCGACGTGCAAGATTATTTCACCGCCTTCGCACTGGTCAATGGAATGCGGCGCGGATTCTGGAATTGCGGGGCCCGCCCCGACGCGCCGGGTCCGCAGGAGCGGGAGTTTATGGGCATTGTGGTCAGCGCTCGGCTGCAAGCGGGCTAACGCTAAAGCCGCTCGGCAGCCGGAGCCGCGCGCGAAGCATTTCCGAATCCGAGAACGTGTGCGCACGGCGCCGGTCCGCTGCAGGGGTTGGTTTAGGTGCTCCGCCGCTCACTCGCAGAACCAGAGAACCGATCGTGACGGCTTCTTCGGATCAACGAGAACCCAGAGCGCGTCGCCCACCGTCAGGTTCTTCAGGTCCGTAGTCATGTGTTCACCGTTGTGGGTGCTACCCTCGAACTGATACCGGTAATGCAGAACCTTGCAGCCGCCAAAGCCGCCCATAACATCTCCAGCCGTGACGGCACGGGGGACGCGTCAAGACCGATCATTTTCGGCGCCCTCGAGCAGCGCCGTGGCCCATCATTCTACGGTCATTTTAAAGCGGGCCAGGGCGAATGACTATTGCTTGACCAGCGGTTGTCGGAGTGGTCGAATTGTCAGCGAGCTTCAATTTCTCGCTTAGACGTGCGATCATGCTGGCTGGTTCCGCAACGAATACTCGTTAGGCCGACTACCCTATGGACGATTACACCGACAAAACACTTGCAAAAACGATGCTTCAGGCGAAAGAGCATGAAAATCCATCGGCCTAACAAATCCTCTCCAGTGAACCGCCGCTATGCTTCTCCGCTCGCTGCGGGGGTTGCAATTCCGACGCGCCTTCCACGCTTCCCCTTGCCTCTCAGCGGCCCTCGCTCAGCTTGGACGTTAGCAGGCCACAGCATGGAACGAATCTGCTCGCAGTTTCAGGTCGGCTCCAGCGGGTTCAAACGGTACCTCGGCGATGTGCTGCTCGACGCCGAGAACATCTACATGCTTGTCGGCCTCAACTTCAATATCGTCGCGCTCGGGGGCCTCGGAGCCCTCGGAGGAGCCATTGCCGGCGCGGTCGCGCATGTCGCGGGCAAGTCGGCGTCTGATCCATTTCAAACGACTTACTCCGAACTGCCGGATCAGATCCGACAACAGCGGGTCTGGGGCCGCGTCGCCGACGAGGCGAAGGTGATCGTGCTTCCCCGCGGGTCCGTGAAGTCAGTCTCTTGTTCCATCTGGACCGGCTG
Organism: Pirellulales bacterium; assembly: GCA_040877345.1. Taxonomy (GTDB): domain Bacteria; phylum Planctomycetota; class Planctomycetia; order Pirellulales; family JAICIG01; genus JBBDNX01. The sequence goes on along the minus strand of JBBDNX010000574.1, from coordinate 2,836 downwards.
CACGATCAAGACGGACCAAGCCAAGTTTGTGCTCCACATATCACCATTCGGGATTGGCAAGGCTCGCCGATTGCTCGAGAAGTACGGCTGGACGGCGGAAGCCGCATGACAAGGCCCTGCCGCAAGATGCGGCAGGCCTTCATCCGCACCTGCCGTGGCCCATCATTCTACTACGAAAAAAGGCCCTGGATGTCAGCCAGCAGTCCCGGCGACGGATCGTGAGGCCCAACGGCGGCGATTCGCCCCAGGGCCTCTTCGAGCGTCACCCCCTCTACCCGGGCCAGTGCCGCGGCGACGATGGCCGGGGACCTGCTCATCCCGCCGCCGCAAGCCACCAGCGCCGGCACTCGCGATTGAATTAGCCGGCTGGTCGTTTCGATTGCCAACCTCAGCATCGACGGCGCGTTGCCCGTGCTATCGACGAGCGGAATCCGGCAATAGACCGCATCCCTCGGGTATTGAACGGCCGGCTCCTCGGCAGCCAGGTCGACGACGGCCTCGATGCCGCGCGCGAGCACGCTCTTGACGTCTCGCAGGTCACCGGCATTGCCGATCCAGACGAGGTTGGGAACCACTTCTCGCATGAGAATGGCGGGTTGAGGCACCCCGTGTGCGAACCGCGGAGCGAGTGGACCACAGCCGGCATCCAGCCACGCCAGCCGATAAGAACAATGGGCGATACAGGAACCGAACACCCTGCGGATTCTACGGGGAAAACGGGGATTTCACAACGAAGCGGCGCAGATCCTGCAGATCCACGCAGATCCAGAGCGGAAAGAGGCGGCCCTACTTTTCGGCACCCTTCAGGCCGAAAACCGAGCCGTATTCGACCGGTCAAGCCACCTATTCTAAGTGTTTCAGGTGATTAGGCTTATGGCTTTGCGTGCCAAACAGGCAGCCGCTGCTGAAACTCAGTGACATGCTTGGCTTCAACGTATATACTTCACTAGCGGCGACGGCTGTCAACGGCGGTGACCCTAGGATTTCTAGGGAGGGGTCAAGCACGCAAGTTTTTCGATGTTCCCTGAGAAAAAGAGAAGCAGAAGCAGGCCGGCTTTGGACGAGTATCCAAACGGGAGCAAGAGAATCATGTCGCAAAACCTGGTCGAAGTAACCGAGTTTGTCAAGAAGATGACCGAGCGGCGGGCACGGCAGGCTAGCGCCCAAGCGGCTATCCAGCGTGCTAAGCAAAACGCGAAGAAGCGGCAGCAGTTCAAACCGCGTGCCGTTCGCCCCGAAAAGCCGGTCAAGGTGCAATTCTAAGCGCCTAGGCCCCAAGCATCTGAAAGCCCTTTGCAAAGAGGACCTTTCCGATCTCGTGCATCTGGGAAACGATCTCCGTTCTCAGTGCTAGGTCGCTTAAGGCAATCCAGTAGGGGTCGTCGTTTCCCTTTGGCGGTGACTTTTAGGTGCTTTAGGTCACTGTCATCCCGGATGTCGTCCGCAGTAATCATCCGTCCATGCGTCAGGTGCTTGCTGGAAGCCGTCAAATTAGAGACGATTTTGTCGATCCGATCATCCCAGAGTGCCGGCTGGGCCTCTCTCTCGGCCTTAAACATGTGCCCCTTAAGCTGCTTCATCGCGAAGTCCCTGCCAAACTGCATGGAATCTTGGCAGTGTTGCAAGAAAGCGGGAGACAGCAGCGCCAGTTGGATTTGCGCAGCTTGAGCCTCCGCTTGGTCGGCCGAAGTCAGATTCTTGATTGCCTCGTTTTTGGCCCTTATGAAGTGGTCAGCAGATACCTGCTGTTCCGCGTTGTCCTGCATAATCGAGACCTGGGCATCAATAGGACCCAGCTCCGAGCTTTCCCCCATGACGATTTCATCCGCGCCCAGTGCAATCAACGTTGCGGCACTTTTGGCGTAGGTCGGAACAACAACCCGCAGGTGACCAATGCAGTATCGCCTGCATAAACCCAGCATCGTTTCGGCCGCTGTGCCGTCTCCACCTGGGCTCACGATAATGAGATCCAGTTTGTCTACCCTTCCGATGCTCTTCAGCATCGTGACAAAGGGAAGCACATCTTGGCGAGAGATGGCTCGGTCAATCCTTGAATAGTACATGGCAGCCCTGATTCCGCCTTGTTCGAGGTGCTTAAGCGCATCTTGTCGGCCGAAAACGTCGTACTGTGCAGAATTAACACCGTTCTGAATCTCGCTGGCAATCTCGTCGAATCGCGGATCGGAAGGCATAGAAGAACTCCTTGGACCATCAATGTACATTCAAGAAGGCCGTCGCAGCTACGGTTGACCGCAAAAGACCCACAGAAAGTTGCCACGCCCACACCAGCCCTACCCTCCGCCGACCAGCCATTCCCGGAAGCTGAGCGTACCGTGGCTCTCCGCGCCGGCCTGTAAAGTTTGATCCTTCGCGCCAATGCGCTCCTCGTTCCCGGCGATTAACCACCGTTTACGGAATGGCGGCTGATCATTCCGCCGGCTCGGCGCTTTCGAACGGCCCGGTCGCCCCGCCGGTCCGCTCGCACGACAATGGCGGCTGGGGCCCGCGCCATTCAGTTCGATTGGCGACGGCGTTTAACACCTCGGCGTCGCTGTGGTAATCGCTCGGCAACACGACCCGCAGCGGGATGGGCACCTCGTCCATCCGGTAGGCCGTGCCCGGCCGGTGTACGCCGTACACGGCCGTCGTGAACCGGACCGTGGGCCGAACGAACGATTCCACCGTCGGGTAGTCGAGGCAAATCGTCGGCACGGCCTGTAGGTGCTCCCGGGCTGCCGGCGATAGGGCGGGCACGCCTTCGCTGCCGACCAGCAGACAGGCGTCGGCTTCGCCGCGCCCCAGCACGTCGTTGGCCGAATACTCGCCGGGACCGTAG
>JBBDNX010000573.1:0-2681 GCA_040877345.1 Pirellulales bacterium | reverse complement strand
CACCTGGCGCGGCGGCCGGGGAATCACCGCCGAGCAGCGTTTCCGGGTCGACTTGATGCCGGCGGGCCCAGGCCAGTTTCTCTTCATCCGAGAAACAGCAGCAACTCTCGCGGCACTCGCCGGCGCTGTGGCAGCCGCAGCGGCGGTCCATGCAGGGAAAGGGGCGGCTGCGGTCCTTGGCCGGCGCACCGGGCAGCGGCACGCCTACCGTGGCGCCCAAATGAACCAACAGCGCGAACAGCGCTGCAGGCTGCACGAAGCGGCGGCGGCGAGGAAGCCTTAGGCGAGGGCGCATGGGCGGGTAGGTCGACGCAAGGCGGGTAGAACACGAAGTCCGTCGCGGTCCGTCGCGCGGGAGCGTTTCCTCGCAGGCGATTCTATGTTGCCGCCGAGGCGCCTGTCAAACGGGGCGGCTGTCAAACGGGGGCCTCTTTTTTCACAAACCGCAAGATGCTCGCCAGCAGCGTTTCGCGGTCGATCGGCTTGGTCGCATAATCGTCGCAGCCGGCTTGGAGGCACTTGGCGCGGTCGCCCGACATGGCGTGCGCCGTCAGGGCGATGATCGCCCCCGGATAGCCCGCCCGCCGCAGCTCGCTGGTGGCGGCGTAGCCGTCGAGCACCGGCATCTGCATGTCCATCAGGATCACGTCGAAGGGCCGCTGGGCTGCAAGGGCCGCCAGAGCGATTTCAACCGCCCGGCTGCCGTTTTCGACCACGGTCACGTCGAGCCCTGCCTTGCGCAGCAGGTACGAGATCAGCCGCTGATTGTCGGGCCCGTCTTCGGCCAGCAGCACGCGGCATTGCGCTCCATCGGCCTGCGCCTGGGATGCGCCATCCGGCGCGGCGGGCCGGTCCGGCCGCGCTCGACCCGTGCCGGACGTGAGCGGCCGTGGCTCGGTGCCGCGGTGTGCGGGCCCGGCCGACACGGTCACGCGGAAAGTGCTGCCCAAGCCGGGGTTGCTCTCGACAGTGATCCGCCCGCCAAGGATCTCCGTCAACCGTTTGCTGATGCTGAGGCCGAGCCCGGTGCCGCCGAACCGCCGCGTCGTCGAGCTGTCGGCCTGGGTGAACGGGCGAAACAACCGCGACAGTTGCTCGCTTGTCATGCCGATGCCGGTGTCTTTCACTTCGAATTCGATGAGCCGGTCCGTTTCGCCCTCAACGAGCCGCACGCCCAGGCGGATGCCCCCCTCTTCGGTGAACTTGACCGCGTTGCCCACCAGGTTCATCAGGATCTGCCGCAGCCGCGTGGGATCCGATTGAATGTACTCGGGCACTCCGCCCGCCATGGCGGTCTCGAACCAAAGCCCTTTGGCGTGCGCGCGGCCTTCCATCAGCGAGGCCACTTCGCCCAGCACCTGCCGGGGCGAGCAGGCCATCCGCTCGACCCGCAGCTTGCCGGCCTCGATCTTCGACAGGTCGAGCACGTCGTTGAGCAGCTCGAGCAAGAACTCGCCGTTGCGGCGGATCGTGTCGATGGCCGCGATGTTCTCGGCATCGGTCAAATTGCTCCGCAGCACGTCGGCGAAGCCCAGGATGGCCGTCATGGGAGTGCGAATTTCGTGGCTCATGTTGGCCATGAACTCGCTCTTGGTGCGGCTGGCGGCGCCGGCGGCCTCGGAGTAGCGCGCCAGCGACTGGTTGGCGGCCTCCAGGGCGGAGAGCGTGCTCCGCAGGCCGTCGAGCGCTCGCTGCCGCGACACGTGGTAGAGCACTGCTACTGCGGTCATGAAGATCACAAGCGACGACGAGCCCACAGTGTGCAATGCCCAGGCCTGTTCCAAACTGGTCGTGGTGGGGAACGCGTGGCCCGACTGCCTCAACAAGGCCAAGCCCAGTGTCTCGCACATGATCAATCCGGCGCACGCGAGGCCCAGCTTCGGGCCGACCACGAACACGGCCAGCAACGGCACGGCCGCGTTCCAGGCAACCGCCACGGCGCCATGATGATATGCCATCAAGCCGATCAGGACGGTCAACTCGAGACACAAGAGCGAGCCGGGGAGCTTGCTCGATCCGGTGACGCGCAGCAACACCGCGTTGGAGAACAAGAGCGGAAAAGCGGCCATGCAGATCCAGGGAATCAAGCCCAGGTAGCCTTGTCCGCGGTATACCTGAACCACAAAGCTGAGCCCGAAGACGAGCGTTCCTACCAAGGCGCCCGCCATCAGCCGGTTTTGCATCAGCAATTCCGGCTGGCTGGCGCGCAACGCGGCCGGCACAAACCAATCGACGCCGCGGCAAATCGCCTCGGCCAGCCCGGTACCGGGCGACGGACTGGCCGGCCACGGTTGTCCGGGCAGCGGCGGGGCGTCGGCCTGGGGGGCTCGGTCCACGTGGGACGGTTGATCGAGGAAAGGGGGGACGGATCTCGCGGATATTACTTATATAGGTCGCAACCCGCCTGGGGCAAAAAGGCGGCCTACAGCCCCTGTTTTCAGGACGCCTGTTTTCAGGACCCCCTGTTTTACGACACGGGCGCCATCACCAGCACGGCGGCCACCGCCAGGACGGCCAGGACCACCGCGGTCGCAGCGGCCGACGCGCCGCGGCCGCGCAGGCGGGAGAGCGGTCCCCAGACGCAACACCAGAGGCCCAGCGGAGCCGCCGCGGCCAGCAGCAGGCCGACGGCCGGCTTCAGCGGTTCGAAACCGCCGATGACCGCCCATCCGCCCACGACC
>JBBDNX010000572.1:0-14975 GCA_040877345.1 Pirellulales bacterium | reverse complement strand
TGGCTGTCAACTTCCGTAATCCCTACGAGATCTGCGTCAGCTCATTCGGCGAATCCATTTGCAGCGACAACGACAACGACGGCAACTACAGCGTGCGGATCTGCTGGATCCTCGAAGGAGGCAACTATGGCTGGTTCGGCGCGCCGCCGGCCAAGGTTCCCCCCGGCACGCCGCTGGGCGAGCATTGGCACTTCCGCGGACACGTCCCCGGTTTCGTGCCCGCCACGCTGGTCACCGGCTTCGGATCGCCCTGCGGCATCTGCTTCTACGAAGGAGACGCCTTTGGCGACCAATACAAGAACGCACCGCTGCACACCGATGCCGGCCCCCGCGAAGTCCGCATCTACCGGCACGAGCCGCACGGCGCCGGCATGCGGGCCACCAGCCGGGTGTTCATGTCCAGCCCCGACGACGCCTATTTCCGTCCCGACGACATCTGTGCCGCCCCCGACGGCACGCTTTACGTCGCCGACTGGTACGACGGCGGCGTGGGAGGCCACGCCTACAACAATCCGGGGCAAGGCCGCATCTTTCAGTTACGCCCCACGGGCAAAAGGCCCCAGCGTGCGGGCAGGCCGGGCCCGTACACCACCGTCGAGCAGGCGATCGAAGGGCTGAAGAATCCCAACCTGGCCACGCAGTTTCTGGCGCGCGAGCGGCTTCTGGCCGACGGATCTTCCAGCATTGTTCCACTGAAGAAACTGTTGAACGACAAGGAACCGAATTATCGCGCCCGCGCGCTTTGGCTCCTGGACCGCATGGGCGGAGAAGCACGGCAGGCCGTGGTCGAGCAGCTCAACAGCGACGATCCAGCCTTCCGTGCTTTGGCGGTGCGCATTCTGCGGCGCCACGGCACCGAGTATGCCGAGCCGCTGCTGGACATGGCGGGCGACAACTCCGCCGAGGTCCGCCGCGAGGTGCTCTTGGCCCTTTCCAGGCTCGAAGGGCCGCGTGCCGAGAAGGTGCTCGTCGAGATGGCCGGCGGCTACGACGGCACGGACCGCTATCTACTCGAGGCGATCCATATTGCCGCCGGCCGGCGCAAGGCCGAGTTGTACCGGGCACTCGAACGAGCCGGGCGGATTTCGATCGACAAGGTGCAGTTGCTGCAGGTGCTCGATCCCAAGGCGGCCGCGTCGTTTCTGGCCGAGAGCCTGGCGGCCACGAACCTGGACGAATCGGCCCGCCAGGTGTTGTTGGAGCATCTGGGGGGCACGGCGTCCGCCGAAGCGGGCCAGGCGGTCCTCAAGCTGGCCACCGATCCGGAGGCCTCGGCCGAGATGCGGCGCCTGTCGCTGAACCTGCTGGCAGCGAACCTCCCCGGCAACTGGCAAGCCTTGAAGCGCGGGCCCGAGCTGGCCGCGGGGCTGAGGCACCTTCTTTCCGATCCCGACTGGCAGGCGCCGGCCCTGACCCTGGCGGGTGACAACGGCCTCCATGAGCTGGCAGCGGAGATCCTGGCGCTTGTCCAATCGGCCGAGCTGTCGGTCGGCGTCCGCCAGCAGGCCGCCCGAGTTGCCGCTCAACTGCGGGCGGAAGGGGCGGCCGCGGCGCTTGCCGAGCTGCTGAAGTCGAAGGAGCAATCGCTGGCGGAGGCGGGCCTGTCGGGCCTGGTTCAATTGCAGCATTGGGCGCCGGTCCGCGAGGCGGTGTGCGGCACCGTCGGCACACCGCGACTGCAAGCCGAGGCGGTCGAGCAACTGATGAGCTCGACGGGCGGCGCGCTGGTGATGCTGCGTCTCATCGACGACAAAGCCGTCAGCGATGCCGTGGCCAAAACGGCCATCGACCGGGCCATCCGTCATCCGGACTCGAACATCCGGGTGCTGTTTGAGCGGTTTGTCCCGGAGGACCAACGGCCACAGCGGCTGGGCAGCGCGGTCCAGCCGGCCGAAATCCTGGCCCTGGAGGCCGACGCCGATCGCGGCCGGCAGATCTTCTTTCAAAGCTCAGCCGCGCAGTGCAAGAACTGCCATCGCGTGCAGGGGCAGGGAGGCGGCATCGGACCGGACCTGAGCCAGATCGGGAAGAAATACGACCGGGCCGCCCTGCTGGAAACAATCCTCGAGCCTTCCCAGGCCATTGCGCCGGAGTACATTGCCTACCTGCTGGAGACCCGGGACGGGCTGGTTCACGCCGGCTTCGTGGTGGACAAGAGCGACGAGCAAGTCGTGCTCAAGGACGCGAACAACAAGCTGGTCCGTGTGCCGGCCGGCGAAGTGGCCCTGCTGGCAGCCCAACAAAAATCGCTGATGCCCGAGCTGGTGCTCAGCGACGTGACTGCTCAGGATGCGGCCGACCTGTTGGCCTACCTGGTCTCGCTCAACGAGTCGGTGCAGGCGGTGACACGGTTCCGTTTGCTGGGGCCGTTTGCCAGCCCGGACAAGAAAGGGATCGACCGCGATTTTGGACCGGAATCGGAGCTGAGCCGGCCCGACTTGAGCGCCGGCTATGCTGGCGCCCTCCAGCGCGTGCACTGGGAACTGGTCCAAGCGAACGTGCTTGGCGAGCTGCCGATGTTCGACCAGGTCAAGCACGCGCAGGCGCGGGGCCAACCGGCCGAGAGTGTGACCAATTATTATTTGGTCTTTGCCGATAGTACCGCCGACCAGCAGGCGACACTCCTGGTGGGCAGCGACGACAGTTGCAGAATATGGGTTAATGGCCGGGAGGTGCACGTTTTCCGGGGCAACCGGGCGCTTGCTCCGGCCCAGGACCGGGTGAACGTGAACTTCCGCTCCGGCCGCAACACGGTTCTCGTCAAGGTCGAAAACAACCAGGGGCCTGGCGGCATGGCCCTGGCCATCCAGAGCTCAAGCGCCATCGAGATGAACACCGAATGATCGATTCTCTTCCCTCGACGTGGCCGCGGTCCCGAGTTCAATTGCGCCCGGCCCGCGGACAGAGTCCTTGCTTGGTACTGTGGGCGTTGATCGCCATCACCGGCTGTGGTCCGCCCGCGGCCGAGCAAAAGATGATTTCGACCGTCGAAGGTCTGGGCGGCAATGTAACGCTCAAGGACGGCAGGCTGGTCAAGATCGATCTGTCGTCCAGCCGGGCCACCGACGCCGACCTCGAGGCACTGGGCAACGCAACGCACCTGGAACGCCTCTACCTCAACGGCGCGATTACCGACCAGGGCCTCGTGCACGTCGCCGGACTGACCAACCTCTCGAAGCTCGACCTGCAGAAGACGCAGGTGACCGACGCCGGGTTGGAGCACCTCAAGAAGCTTCCGAACCTCCAGCAGCTTTACGTCCACGGAAGCCAGATTACCGAGGCCGGCATGGCCGACCTCCAGGCCGCGCTGCCACGTTTGACTATCGAGCGGTTCCCCGTCAGCCAACCCTAAGCGGGCTCGTCGTGATCCCATGGATGGGGAGGTTTGGAAAAAGGCAGAACGTGATCGTCGGATCCCTCGAACCGCAACTTGTTGAGACTTCGAATCCATGATACCTCGCTGGCTGCTTCGACTCTTGGCGCCGGCCTGTCTGGCCAGCCTGGTCAGTTTGGCCGTGGCCCAGGAAACGCCGATCCCGCACGGCCAAATGAAACCGCCCGGGCCGGCGCTGACTCCCGCCGAGGCCATCGCCAAGATGACGGTGCCCGAAGGCTTCTCCGTCGAGGTGGTGGCCGCCGAGCCCGACATCGTCAATCCGGTCGCCATGACGTTTGACGAGCGCGGCCGCATCTGGATCACGGAGAGCCTGGAGTATCCGCGGCGAGACGCGGGGCCCGGGCAGGACCGCGTCAAGGTGCTGGAAGACACCGACGGCGACGGCCGGGCCGACAAGATCACCGTCTTCGCCGATGGGCTGAATATTCCTTCGGGCATTGCCGTCGGGGCAGGGGGGGTCTGGGTGGCCAATGCCCCCGACATCCTCTTCCTGCAGGACACCGACGGCGACGGCCGCGCCGACCGGCAAGAGGTGGTCGTCACCGGTTTCGGCCGCGACGACACGCACGAGCTGCCCAACTCGCTCACCTGGGGTCCCGACGGCTGGCTGTACGGGCTCAACGGCGTCTTCAACCGCAGCCGCGTCGAGCACCGCGGCCGCCAATTTGACTTCACCTGCGCGCTGTTCCGGATTCATCCGCGGACCCGCGACTTCGAGCTGTTTGCCGAGGGGACCAGCAACCCTTGGGGCGTCGCCTTCGACACCGAGGGAAGCGCCTTCGTCAGCGCCTGCGTGATCGACCATCTCTGGCACCTCGTCGAAACCGGCTACTACCATCGCCAGGGCGGCCCCTATCCACCGTTTACGTGGAAGATCGACTCGATCGTCAAGCACAAGCACCAGGAAGCGGCCTACTGCGGCATTCATTTTTTCGATAGCGATGCGTACCCGCCCGAATACCGCGAAAAGCTGTACATGGGCAACATCCACGGCAACTGTATCAACGTCGACTCCCTGGCCCGCGACGGCTCGACCTATGCCGGCAGCGGCGAGCCCGACTTTGTTTCCGCCAACGACGCCTGGTTCATGCCCGTGGTGCAAAAGACCGGCCCCGACGGCTGCCTGTACATCCTCGACTGGTACGACCGCTACCATTGCTACCAGGATGCCAATCGCGATCCCGCGGGCATCGATCGGTTGAAAGGGCGGCTGTACCGGGTCCGTTACCGCGATACTCCGCACGCCGGGCCCTTGGACCTGGCCGCGGAAACCGACGACAAGTTGATCGAACGATTGCACAGCCCGAACGTGTTCTTTCGCGACATGGCCCAGCGCCTGCTGTGGGAGCGCAACAGGCCGGCCACGCGCAAGAAGCTGGCCAGGCTGGTGTTGTCCGACGAAGCGCCTCGCAAGGCCCGCGTGCACGCCCTTTGGGCCTTGCTCGGTTGCGGACCCTTGGACGAGACGCTGCACCTGGCCCTGCTGGGACATCCCGATGAGGGCTTGCGCGCCTGGGGCGTGCGGGCGGCCGGCAATTCCCGCCAGGCGTCCGCGTCGATCCGCGATCGAATTGCGGCCATGGCAGCCGATTCATCGGCCGACGTCCGGCTGCAAGTGGCCGTCGTCGCCCGCAAGCTGGAGGGTCTCGAACCGATCCCGTTGCTGTTGGACGTGCTCGACTCCAGCGGCGACGACAAGCTGATCCCTCACATCGTGTGGCAGAACCTGCACCCGCTGCTTGAAGAAGAGGCCGGCCAATTCCTGGAACTGGCCAGCAGGCGGCACCTGAACGATCAGCCCGAACTGACCGCCCTGATGCCCCGCGTGTTCGAGCGGATCGTGGGCCGCCGCGACCGAGACCCGCGGCCGGTCGTGGCCTTGTTGCAAACGCTGCTGGCGGCCGGTCCGGAGCTTGGTCCGATGAGCGGCCGCTGCCTGGCGCTGCTGGCCGGCAAGATTCAGACCGGCGAGCTGGGCGGCCGGAGGCTGGAGGCGCTGCGCTCGGCCATGGAGCCGCTGCTGTCGGAGGTCTTGTCGGGACCCGTCGACGATCCTCTTTACGTGGACGCCGCCTTGCTGGCCACCACCTGGAAAGACCCGGCGGGGATTACGGCGGTCCGGCAAGTATACGCTTCGCGAGCGTACGATGACCAGCGGCGCCTGCAGGCGCTCGATGCCTTGGTCGCGGCCGCTGACGATCGACTGCTGGCCGCGGTAGCCGGCGCACTGAAGCCGGACAACGGCAACTCGATTGAGCTGCGCCGCCGCACGCTCGACTCGCTGGGTCGGCTGGAACAGGCGGAAGTGGCCCGGGTGGTGCTCGCAGCCTGGCCGGACCTGGAGCCGGAGCTCAAACCGCAGGCCATCGAGCTGTTGACCGGCCGCGCGTCGTGGAGCAAGCAGTTGCTGGCTTCGATCGGCGCGGGCCATGTGCCGGCCGATGCGCTGAATCTCAACCAGGTGCGAAAGCTGTTGAGCAGCAATGACCAGGAGCTGATCGAGCAGGTCGAGGCGGCCTGGGGCTCGCTACGGACCGAGCGCAATCCCGACGGCGAGCAGGTGATCGCTCGCATGCGTCAGTTCATCCGCCGCACCCCCGGCGACCCGTTGGCGGGCCGTGAGGCCTACAAAAAAGTTTGCGGGCAATGTCACAAGATGCACGGCGAGGGTCAGGAAGTCGGGCCGGACATTACCGTCAACGGCCGCAGCTCGTTCGAGCAACTGCTCTCCAACGTGTTCGATCCCAGCCTGGTGATCGGCGCCTCGTACCAGGCGCGGACGGTCGTCACGCTCGACGGCCGGGTCCTCACCGGGTTGGTGGTCGAAGACAGCGACCAGCGCGTGGTGCTGAAAGTGCAGGGGGGCAAGCTGGAGACGATTGCCCGCGACGACATCGACGAGATGGACGAGAGCAAGCTGTCGCTGATGCCCGAGGACCTGGAGAAACAGCTCCAGCCGGCCGAGATCGCCGACCTGTTCGCCTATCTCACCCTCGACAAGCCGCCCGAAGATCCGACCGCCCGGCGGCTGCCCGGCGTCGAAGCTCCGCAGCCGCGCGAAACGACGGATCCCACGCAGTTCAACGAGCTGGTGGCCGAGGTGGCCCCCGGCTTCTCGCTGGACGCGTCAGGCGAGCGGGGCGTCGGGATCCTGGCTGAACATGCAGGCCGGCCCGGCGTGCTCAGGACCCATCCGCTTGCCCGCGACAAGCCTTGCGTCTTGCGGCGCGTCGTCCTGATCCCCGCCGGCAAAACAACCCGCCTGCTGCTCGATGTTTCGCACCATCCGGATGGAGATTGGCAATTGGTGGTCCGAGCCAATGGCCGCCCATTGCACGAGTCGGTCGTCGGCAAAAAAACCGTCGGCGACGGCTGGACGACCGTGGCGGTCGACCTGTCCGAGTTTGCAGGCGAAGAAGTCCAACTCGAACTGCTCAACCAGGCCAACGACCGGCGAGGGGACTTCGCCTATTGGGGGCGGGTCGAGATCGTCTCCGACTAGCTGCGGGTAGCTCCGGCAAAGCTAAGCGTGCCCCAGTCTTTTGTCCGTCCGTCTCCCCCCTTCCCCCGATCTCCCCTTCCCCCCTTCGGTCCCCTGGGTGGCTGGGGCAAAGCGATAAGCGTGCCCCAGAATGCTCGGCAAAAGCGGTCTACCGCCCGCGCCGGCCGCCGCTCGAGTACGAAAATCCCCACCCGACCCTGGGCCGCGGCCGATAGTAGGGGTGGTAATAGGGGTGATAGTAATAAGGCGGGGGACCGTAATCCACGATCACCGGCGGGGGAGCCTCGTGAACGATCACCGGCGGACCTTGCGAAATGGGCGGAGCCTGCATCGCCTCGATCACCCGCTTGCTCACTCCGTCGCGCTGTAAAGCAATCAACTCGCCGGTCTGCGGCGGCCGCGCCACGCCGTTGGCCCGGATATGGTTGATGATCAAGTCTTCGTCGACCCCGGCGTGCGTCATGGCCACCACGTCCTGGAACGTCACCGCACCGGCTACCACCGGACGTCCCATGCGGGCTTCGATCATCGCCCGGTTCTTGGCCTCCACCTCGTCCAACCCGCTGCCGATCGCCGCTCCGCTCAAGGCCCCCACGCCCGCGCCGATGGCGGCCCCAGCCCCCGTGTTGCCCACCGCGTCTCCCACGATGGCGCCCACGCCGGCGCCGGTCAGACCGCCGAGCAGGGCGCCCTGGTCGGCATAGTAAGGAGACTGGCAGCCCCACGCGGCCAAGGCCGGCAGCAAGGCCGCCACGAGCCAAGCGACACGTTCAGACATGGAGAAAACCTTCCGTGGGAGTGATCGACCGCCGTGGCAAAGACAGCCCACGGCGGGCAGGACGGGCGGGATTATTCCCCGATTCGGCCGCCCCGGTCAAGATCAACGTCCGTCCGGGTGGGCCTGGCACCAGTCGCGCCACTTTTTCAACGCCGCCTCCCGCTGGCTCGGGTCGGCAAACCCCAAGCTGGGGGTGTTGAACAGGATCATGGCGTTGTCCTGCGCCCGCAGAAAGCCGTACTGCTGTGGCTGCTGACCGGTCAACCGAACCAGGGCCGCCAACGCTACGTCGCGCACCTGGGTCTGCACCTCCTGGTCGTCGACCTCCTGGTTGGCGCAGACCGTCTCATTTTTCAATAGCGGCTCCAGGTCGGCCACGTGCTCGCGGCTGCCCAACTTGCCCAATGCCAGCACGGCATACTGGAGCATCTGCGGAGGTGTGCCCGGGGCCTGGACCATGTCCAAGGCCGGCTCAATGCCGTCCTTCAAGCCATACCGCAGGGCCAGCATCAGGTTTTGATACGAGGCCATCGGATCATTGCGAAAATCGCGCCGCACCCAGGCGCCCAGCAACTTCTTCAACAGCCCGGCACGCTCGACCTCGGACATCGCTTGCTGAATCGCCTGTTGATGGCTGAAGCTGTTGAGAAACGCGCCGGCCTGCTGCGTAATGGGAACGTCGTCCTGGCCGGCGACGAACAGGAAACTGGCGATACTGCCCAGTGGCACCTGCTCGCCGGCCGGATTGGCAAACTGGGCCTGCTGCTGCAACTGGTGGCAACGCGCTTCCAGCAACTCGCCGGCCGTAAGCGGGGCGGTGGCGGCCGTCGCCAGCAACTCGTGCTCCGCGCGCTGCATCTCGGCAAACAGCCGGCGTGCCGCCGGGTCTCCGCCGACGGAGGCACGGTACCGCGGCCAGCCCGCCAGGTCGGTGTCGGACCGGCCGTCGGGATCCGCCAAAAACGCCTCCAGCTTGACCTGGAAATCGAGCTTGAGCACGGAGACGAGAATGCGGCGCGCTCGGAAACGGACCTCGGCATCCGGGTGCGCCAGGGCCGCCTCCAGAGCGGCCTTGGCCGGCACGCCGATCGCGTTCAACTCGCGCGATGCCTTCTGCCGCTCGACGAACGAAGAGTGGCCAAGCTGCCTCACCAGGCGGTCTACCTGGGCCGGGGAGACCTGGTCTGGGTAGACCTGGTTCTGGGAGATGGCGGCATGGGCGGCCTGCGACTCCGGGCGGCCCTCGGCCGCGCCCATGGCCAGGGGCAGCACGGCCAGCAGCCAAACGACCGGACTGAAGAACCCGCAACCGGTGGCACGCATCATGTGAGTCCCAAGACGACCAGAGTCCCGTCCAGGCAGGCACCCTTCCAGGCCCGCGCCCGTCCAGCTAGCTATTGTATGCCCGGCAGGGTGAAATGGTCCAGCAGAGCTGTTCCGCCTGCTTGCTAGCGGGTGCAAAGCCTATTAGAATCGTAGCACTTGGGATTTGCGGCCGCTTGCAGCCTACACCTGCTAAAGTGCCATTGCCCGCCGTGCCGCTTGAAATTCGACGAGTGACAGCCGGCACAGTCGTGGCGATCCAAACTGAAGCCAGAGTGAGCCGCGACCGCCAACGGCGGAGACCGCGGCTTTTTTTGTCCCGGTCAAGGCAATCCCGCGTGCCGTACCGCGTCACTGGACATCGAAGGCTAGGGAATTGCAATGACCGACCAGCAGCCGCCCGCGGGCGACGGGCCACATGATTGGCGCCCCTCCACCCTGGCAGTGCACGGTGGCGAAGACCGCCAGAAGTTCGGCAATGCGATTACCGATGCCGTCTTCTGCTCGTCCACGTACACCTTTGCCGACACGCAGGCCGTCCTCGATTTCATCGAACGCAAGCTCCCCCGCGAGGAGTACGGCCGCTACGGTAACCCGGGCGAGAAGGTCGTCGAGCGCAAGCTGGCGGCACTCGAAGGGGGCGAGGCGGCCCTGTTATTCTCCAGCGGGATGGCTGCCATCGTCGGCCTGCTGACCACGCGGCTCAACGCCGGCGACGAGGTGGTGTTCTTCGACGAGTGTTATCACCGCAGCCGCGAGTTCTGCGTCAAGCACCTGTCCCGCTTCGGCGTCGTGACCCGCCAGGTGCCCGCCTGCGACTACGCGGCCATGGAAGCGGCCATCACTCCCTCGACGCGGCTCTTGATCAGCGAGTCGCCGACCAATCCGCACTTGAGCGTCGTCGATCTCGAGCGATTCGCGGCCCTGGGAAAACGGCATCGCATCGAGACGTTGATCGATGCCACCCTGGCCACTCCTTATAACATCCGCCCCTTGGCCGCCGGAGTCGACTACGTGCTGCACTCGGCGACCAAGTACCTGGCCGGCCACAACGATCTGCTGGCCGGGGTCATTATTTCCAGCGCGGAGAAGATCGAGCCCATCCGCAAGCTGAGGGGCATCATGGGCGCCATCAACTCGCCGCAGAACATTCAGCTTCTGCTCCGCGGCCTCAAGACCTTCGAGCTGCGGATGGAGCGGCACAACCAGAACGGCATGGCGGTCGCCCAGTTTCTGGCCGAACACCCGAAGGTCGAAAAGGTTTACTATCCCGGCCTGCCTGAGCACCCCTATCACGAACTGGCCCGGCGAACCATGCGCGGCTACGGGGGCGTCGTCACCTTCCTCGTGAAGGACGCCGATTGGAGGCGCACGGCGCGGGTCGTCGATGCGGTCAGGCTGCCGCGGATCGGCCCCAGCCTGGGCGGCGTCGAATCGTTGATCGAGCAGCCGTTGATCATGAGCTACTACGAATGCCTGCCCGAGGAGCGCCAGCGCTACGGCATTCCCGACAACATGATCCGCCTGGCATGCGGCATCGAGAACTCCGAGGACCTGGTGGCCGACCTGGCCCAGGCCTTGGACAAAGCATAAAGGGCCCGCATGCAATTTCGCACCCGCGCTATCCACGTGGGTCAGCCGCCGGATCCCGAGACCGGCGCCATCGTGCCGCCGATCCATCTGGCCAGCACTTTTGTGCAGCCGGCGGCGGACGTCGCCGGCCGATTCGATTACTCGCGCAGCGGAAATCCAACCCGCCTGGCTTTCGAAACCACGCTCGCTTCGCTCGAAGCCGGTTCGATCGAGCATGCCTGGGCGCTGGCCTTCTCTTCCGGCATGGCCGCCACGCACTGCGTGACCATGCTGTTGGAACAGGGGCAGCACGTCGTCGCCGGCGCCGATATTTACGGCGGCACCTACCGGCTGCTGCACAAGATCATCAACCGGTCCGGCATCGACGTCACGCTTGTGCCCGGCAGCGATCATGAGCGATTGGCCGCCGCCATCACGCCGCACACCCGGCTCATCTGGATCGAGAGCCCGGGCAACCCACTGATGTCGATCACCGACATAGCGGCCTGTGCTCGCCTGGCCCGGCAGCGGCAGATCCTGTTAGCGGTCGACAACACGCTGGCCTCGCCCGTGCTCACTCGGCCCTTGGAGCTCGGGGCCGACATCGTCATGCACTCGGCCACGAAGTACCTGGGAGGGCATAGCGACTTGCTGGGCGGGGCACTCGTGGTGAAGGACAAGGCACTGTTTGATCGGTTGTACTTCGTGCAGAATGCCACGGGCGCGGTGATGGGGCCGCTGGAGTCGTTCCTCTGCTCGCGCGGTCTCAAGACTTTGGAGCTGCGGGTCCGCGAGCAGTCGCGCACGGCACAGCGGCTGGCCGAGCATCTGGCTTCGGACCAGCGGGTGCGCCGCGTGCTCTATCCGGGCCTGCCGGATCATCCCGGCCATTCAATCGCCGCCCGGCAGATGCAGGGCGGCTTCGGCGGCATCCTCAGTTTCGAAGTGGCCGGCGACTACCAGGCGGCCAAGCAAGTGGTCGAAAGCACGCGGCTGTTTCGTCTGGCAGTGAGCCTGGGCGCCGTGGAGTCGCTCATCGAGCAGCCGGCCTCGATGTCGCATGCCAGCTACGCCGCCGCCGACCGGCTGGCCCACGGCATCAGCGACGGCCTGATCCGCCTCAGCGTGGGCCTGGAGGCCTTCGAAGACCTCCGCGACGACCTGGACCAGGCCCTGAACAGGGAATAGGGGACAGTCGGAACCCACTGGGCGTTTCTTCGCCCCACGCCCGACGCCGCCACGCAATACCAACCCGACGCGCAAGCGAGGACCGCAGGCGTGCCACTTATTCGGGCCGGCGTCTCGCCCGCGGCGCCGCTCGGGGAGACTAGTGAATACCGGCGATTTAAGCTGGCTGCGTAAACTTTCCGGATTATGGCCTTTTTGACGAAAGTTCCGGTTGCACAATCTCCGATAGTGTCGCTGTCGGCGAACAGGGTCCTCCGGCGCGCCCGGCGGCCAATGGCAACTGAGGGACAGGTTCGATGTGCTGCTCACGAATCCGCGCTAAATGGGTCATCTGCGGCGTCCTGGCATGGTCCGTCTTCGCGGTGGTGGCTGATAAGGGTCTAGCGCAGCAATGGTCTCCTCGCCGGCCGCGGAACTCATCGGCGGCCAGCAAGGCCAGTTACAGCGAGCCGGCGGCGCCCCAGAAGCTGCCGGAACTGACCGATCCTCGCACGGGCTCGGGGTTCGTGCCTGCCTGGCAGCGACACCCCCGCGATCAGCAGCCGCGGCAACCGTACCAGGAGCCGCAGCGGTATCAACCGCCGCAGCAGTACCACGAACCGCAACTGTACCCGCGCCAGCACGTGGCGGTGGCTCATCAGGCGACGATACCCCAAATGCCTCCGGAGTCCGCCTTCGGCGGATTGCTGATGGAAGGCGAGGCGATCATCGGCCAACCCGAGGTAATCGAGCCGGGCATGATGGAGCCCATTCCCGATTCCGGGATTGAGTTCGAAACCGGCGAGTTCGGCGAAACCGTCGGCGACTGCACGGACGGCTGCGGCCTCGAGGGCGGGGAGTGTGGTCTCGACTGCGGGCCCGACTGCGAGCACGGTCGCTACTGCGACGGCATCTGCATTCCCAGATCCTGGGTTGAGGAAACTTCGCTGTTCGTCGGCGCGCACGGCTTCAAAGGCCCGCTCGACCTGGGCCGCAACGGCAATTTCGGCTTCCACGAAGGGGTGAACTTCGCCGGCCAATTCGGCAGGGCGCTGGGCCTGGGGCCGCTGGGCCTCGGTTACCAGGTGGGGGCGCAGTTCGTACACAGCAATTTCTCGGGCGACACGGTGGTGAGCATCGAGGAGAACACCCGCGACCAGAAGTTCCTGACCGCCGGCTTTTTCCGGCGTGCGCCCGGCGGCCAGGGGCTGCAGTACGGCACCGTGTTCGACTACATGAACGACAATTACTACGTCGACATCACGCTCACTCAGCTTCGCGCCGAGATGAGCTACCTGGCCGGCTACGGGCACGAACTGGGTTTCTGGGGCGCCTTCGGCCTGCGTGGCGACACCGACCTGGTCAACGGACTCGCTCAGTCTTACGAGTCGACGGACCTGTATGCCTTCTTCTACCGGTATAATTTGCCCACGGGAGGGCAGGGAAGAGTCTGGGTTGGCGGCACGGACAAAAAGGACACGCTGTTCGGCGTCGACTTCCGCGTGCCCCTTTCGAATCGTTGGGATTTCAACGGGGCCGTCAACTATCTCGCGCCCGAGCAGGGGGGCGGCCTGATCGGCTCGGCGGAGGAGTCGTGGGGCATCAGCGTCAATCTGGCCTGGTATCCCGGCCGCCGCTGTGTCGGCGTTCACAACGGCCCCTTCCGCTCCTTGTTCGGCGTGGCCGACAACACCACCTTCATGGTCGACCGCGTCCAGTAGGATAGGCTTCCAGCCTGTCCAGATTTGCCGCCGACGCCGGCGCTCACTGGCACGCGGCGTAGGATAGCCTTCCAGCCTGTCCGGCTTAGCCGCGTCGGCGGCGCGGTCGCGCCGCCGCCCTGGTGTCGAAGCGTCGTCTCCGCCTTCCCTGTACAGCGCCGCGCGGCGACGTGATCCGAGCGCTATCTTTCTCGCTCCGTCCCGGGCGCCTTGTGCCGGACCCAAGTCTGTTGCGGCGAGGCGCGCAATCCGCTCAACTAACCTGGCGTGGTTGTCCTGCGCTATTGATTCGGATCGGCAACTGGGGTGATCTCATGATTTTCGACCGTGTCACGATCAGCTACGACGATCGGAGCCAGCCGCGAATAGGAGTAATCCATGCATCGTCGGGCACTTGGACGGTGACCTTCGACGGCGAGCAGCGAGTCAAGCTGATCGTTGATGCCGAGAAGGGATCTTCCGCTTATGTGTACGAGAAGCCTTTCTACGAAGGCTTGCCACCGCCCGTCCGAAGCGTCATCAACATTTGCGGTCTCGTCATCACCGAGCCGCCCGGCGCCCCGCCGGCGCCCGTCCGGGCCGCGGCAGCCGATTCCCTTGGCTTGAGCGAGTGGTATAACGCGCTGGTCTCGAAACAGCTCCGACTCGCGATGGAGGGAATGATTCGGCGTGTTTTTTGGCTGGAGAACGGCGTCCCCCGCGACCTGGATGACCTGGCGGACGACGTTCTCTGGCTGCTCAGGCGCGATCTGCGCCGCAACGAGGAGCTTCGGACGGCTCTGGCTGATCCTCGCATCGGTCTTACTCCATGGCTCCGCGGCGCCTTGAACAATCTGTGCCTTGAAGCCGCTCGCGCCGAACGGCGCGCCCACCGCCTCGGCGTGACCAACCTCGAGTTTGAGACCATGCACCCTTCGCCCGACCCGGGGCCAGAGCACGATCGTCGCATCGACCGGGAAAGCGCGTTGGCGAAGCTCGCTCCCCAACAGCGGCTGGCGGTCGAGCTCCGCCTTCGCCGGATGTCGTATGCCGAGGTCGCCCACGAAATGCAACTCAGTATCGACCAGGCCCGGTATGCCGCGCTGACTGGTCTCGATCCA
The DNA here is from genome assembly GCA_040877345.1 of Pirellulales bacterium. Classification (GTDB taxonomy): domain Bacteria; phylum Planctomycetota; class Planctomycetia; order Pirellulales; family JAICIG01; genus JBBDNX01. The sequence continues at coordinate 415 of JBBDNX010000572.1, read as the reverse complement.
CTCCAGGAGCTATTGCGCGCAAGAGAATAACCGGTCCCGCCCCTCCGGCAGCATCCCGGTTGTTACCCATCTTGCCCTTCTTGTCTCCACGCCGACTTTTTCCGGCTCGCGGCGGGGCGATTTGAGTTTTCTTTCCATTCTGAATTTTCTTTCCCATTTTCAGGCCTCGGCCGGCAGTTAGTAGCTGAGGGCGCGCCTCGTGGTGGCTGGAATCGCCGGAATGCGGGCCGTCGCGCAACCAGCAACCAGAGGCCGGAGGCTGAAGGCCGCACAGCTAAGAACAAAGAACCCAAGGACGTACCTGTTCACCAAGGGATCCTTCCGATGCCAAACGTACAGAATCGGTGCAAGCTCGTGATAACGGTGTCGGGCGGCACGCAGCCGGGGCCGGCCCGGCCGGGCCTGATCTTGACCA
>JBBDNX010000571.1:0-2709 GCA_040877345.1 Pirellulales bacterium | reverse complement strand
TCATGAGGCCCGAGGACCGTCGTCGGGCAGTCGTCCGTCCGTCGTCTTTTTCGTCCGTTCCCTCTGCGCGCCTTTGCGAGAGATCTTCGTCCGTCCGATCCTGCCAAGATCAAAGCACCAAGTACAAAGCACCCAGCACGCTTCTCTTCCCCAAGTTCCGGATTGTTCAGATTAAAGCGTCGAAAAGTGGTGAACAACTCAATTGCCTCAATTGCCAAAAGTGGCCGGTGGCCAGTGGCCAGAGGCTGGAAGGTCGGGAGACAGACGGCATCCCGGTCCCGCCGGGACGTCGTCTCGCCTCATCGCCCCCTCGTCCCCGTCCGTCCCAAGTGCCAAGACCAAAGCACCAAGACCAAAGACCATCCTCATTTCAGTTCTGAGTTCTTCCGATTAAATCACCGAAAACTGCCGAACAACTCAAAACTCAGGAGTCAGGAAGCAGGCGTCAGGAGTCAGAGGACAGGCGACATCCCGGCCCGATCAGGACCTCGTTCTTTGTTCTTTTTTGTGCCTTTTCGTGGCTATCCTCCTTGGCGCCTTCGCGTGAGGTCGTCGTCCTTCCAAAGAACCAAGATCCCCAAGCCCGAAGCCCCAACTCCCAGTTCTGTCCCTTCTGAGTTCTGACCCTTAAACCACCGAAAATTGGGAAACAACTCAAAATTCAGGCGGAGGTCGCAACCAGCCTTCGTGCCATCGCAGGTCAGAAGGACGCAGCCCCGCCGCAGAAGAGTCCCTACAGTCTCAGGCCTCCGGCCTACGCCGGTTGATTGACAGTCGCTAGCCAGGGGGGTATAGATTGGGGCGCGCGTGAGCCAACGCTGGCGGGCCTTTGGCGGAACCATGCTGCAAGCCCGCCGTAGGCGGAATCCGCCTCGGGCCGAACCTCTGACTTCCGACCTCTGACCTCTGAAGGCGGCGACCATGATCTTCGGAAAACTCTGGCACGCTCTGGCGGCCCAGGTCAATAAACTGGCCAACTTCTTCTGGACCGCCGACCCCATCGCCCAGATGCAGTACGAGTACGACCAGGCCGTCGCACAACTCAAAGAAGGACGCGAAGGCTTGGAGCAGTACCGCGCACTCGTCGAGCGCGTCAGCCGCCAGGTGGCCGGAGACCAGGCCCACGTCAAAAGCCTCGAGGCCAAGATCAAAGCCTACTTGCAGGCCGGAGACCGCGAGACGGCCGCCCGCTTCGCCCTGGAACTGCAAAAGGCAAAAAATGAGCTGACCGAAAACCAGGCCCAGCTCAAGATGCACGAAGAGGCCTACACCAACAACCTCACCAAGATCAAGCACGCCGGCAGCAAGCTCACGCAGATCAGGACCAAGATCCAGAAGTACGACGCCGAGCTCAAGATGAGCCGGGCCGAGGCCGAGATGGCCAAGCTGGCCACCAGCTTCAATTTCGACGTCACCACCGATTTCGGGCAGATCGAGCAGGTCATCCAGGACAAGATCGGCTTGAACCGCGCCAAGGCCCGCGTGGCCGCCGACCTGTCGAGTGAGGGCATGGTCGACGTCCAACGCGAACAAGCCATGGAACAGGCCATGGCCGACCAGGCCTTGCGCGATTTCGAAGTCTCCATGGGCCTGGTCACCCCCGAAACCGCCGGCGTGACGGAATCGGCCAAGCAGCTCGGCCCCGCCGTGGCCGCCAAACAGACGGAAGCGTCATGACCGCCGAAAGGCGACTCAGTGCTGGGCCACCCACCCCGCCGGCCTGGTACCCGGCTTGGGCCCGCGAGCTGGCCGAACTCTATTTCTCCGGCACCACCTGCCTGTTCATCCTCCACGGAAACGTGCACGACCTGGTGCACTGCCCCTCCGGCGACGCCGATTCGTATTGCAATCTGGCCGAGTTCCTCGCCTCGCAGGTCTTCGGCGAGTGGGAGGTCGTGCTGCACCACGACCTGGGCCGCGGCCTGCGGGCGCTGGCCGGCAGCGACCCGGCCCGCCTGCACGCCATGCTCTCGTACCTGTCGGGCCGGCTGGGGGAGACCTCGGCCTGGCCGCGCGATCCGGACCAGATCCTGGCGCTCGTCGACCGGTTCATCGAACGCAGCGTGGTAGACGAGGCCTCGGCGCGCAAACGGATCGCGCTGGTGTTCGAGTACGCCCAGTACCTGGTGCCCGCCGGCGACCTGGGCACCATGGCCCGCGGCGAGGCGGCCCGGCTGGTGCGGCTCTTGGGCTGGGCCCAGAACCCCTACATCAAGCGGGTCAACGTGGCATTTTGCCTGATCGCCGAGAAGCTGAGCGAGGTCAACGACCGCCTGGTGCAAAACCCGCACGTGGCGGAGATCGAGATCCCCATGCCCGGCCGCGACGAGCGCGAGCGGTTCGCCCGCTGGGTGCGTGCCGGCAGCCAGCCGGCCCCGACGCCCGCCGCCGCGCCGGCTGCCGCCGACGACAACTCGATGCCGCCGGAGCGCCTGGCCGAGCTGTCCAGCGGTCTGAGCCTGGTGAGCCTCAACGTGCTGTTGGCCCAGGGCCGCCAGCCGGGCCGCAAGGCCGACGCCCAGCGGTTCCGCCAGATCAAGAAGACACTCATCGAGCGGCAGTGCCAGGGGCTGGTGGAGTTTGTCGAGCCGGGGCACACGCTCGACCTGGTCGTCGGTCACGAGGCGGCCAAGCAGCGGCTGCGCGAGGATGCCGAGTGGATCAGCCGCGGGCGGCTGGAGGCGGCGCCGATTGGGTACCTGATCAACG
>JBBDNX010000570.1:0-2713 GCA_040877345.1 Pirellulales bacterium | reverse complement strand
CGGACGGCGCTGGCGCTGGCCGAGGTCGTCCGGGCCTACCCGGCCAATCAGTTGAGCACCTTCCGGCGGCTTGGCGTGTATGCCTCGCGCTGGGCCGAGTTCTTGCTGGACGAACCTCGGGCCGGCAACAGCGAGGGGGGGGTGTTCCCCGCCATTTTCGGCACGGTGGTCATGACGCTGGTCATGACCGTGGCCGTGGTGCCATTCGGTGTGCTGGCCGCGCTGTATCTTCGCGAATATGCCAAGGCCGGCCTGGTGGTGAGTGCCGTGCGGATCGCCATCAACAACCTGGCCGGCGTGCCCAGCATCGTGTTTGGCGTGTTCGGGCTGGGATTTTTCTGTTACATCATGGGTCATTACATCGATGCGGGCCCCTCCGCCCCTTGGCAGCCGCGGAGCTGGTTTGTGCTGCTGGGCGGATTGACGGTCGCGGCGGCCGCGGCACTGATCGTGTCGTTGCTGGCCGGGCGCGCGCCAGCGGCGGGCCGGCGCCTGCTGGGCGCCTTGGCGGTCGGCCTGTGGCTTGCCTGCCTGGCTTTGACGGTGCTGGCGCTGGCCAAGACGCCGTTCTTCGAGGGCTTTTTCGTGGCCCGCCTTCCCGACCCGACCTACGGCAAGGGGGGCCTGTTGTGGGCCTCGCTTACGCTGGCGCTGTTGACGCTGCCAGTGGTGATCGTGGCCACCGAAGAGGCGCTCTCCGCGGTGCCGCGCTCGATGCGCGAGGGCTCGTACGCCTGCGGCGCCAGCAAGTGGCAGACGGTCTGGCGGATCGTGCTGCCCCGCGCTATGCCCGGCATCATGACCGGCATGATCCTGGCCATCGCCCGCGGCGCGGGCGAGGTGGCCCCGCTGATGCTGGTGGGGGCCGTCAACGTGGCCCCCAAGCTCCCCCTGGACAGCGAGCCGCCCTTCCTGCATCCTGAACGCAGCTTCATGCACCTGGGGTTCCATGTTTTCGACCTGGGCTTCCAGAGCCCGAACAGCGAGGCGGCCAAGCCCATGGTGTTCACCACGGCACTCTTGTTGATTTTGATCATTGCGCTGTTGAACATCATGGCCGTCTGGATTCGCAGCCGCTTGCGGCGGCGGTTCATGTCGAGCCAGTTCTGATTGGAAAGCCTGTTTCATGCACACCTCGTCGGCTCCCAACCCGCGGCTCGAAGCACCGGCACACGCCGAGATCTCGCCGACAAAGGCCCGCAAGGTGGGCGTCCCGGGACGCCTCGAGGCAATTGCCCGCGGCGAGCCGGTCCAGACCGAGACACACCCAGCCGTGGCCGCCGAGGAGCCCGTGCTCGAGGTGGACGACTTCTGCCTCTGGTATGCCGCGAAGCAGGCCCTGTTCAACATCTCGATCGCGATCCCCAAGGGCAAGGTCACCTCGTTGATCGGGCCTTCGGGTTGCGGCAAGTCGACCTTGCTCCGCTCGGTCAACCGCCTCAACGATCTGATCGATACGGTCCGCGTCGAGGGGGACATGCGGCTCAATGGCGACACCATCTACCACACCCGGGTCGACGTCATCGAGCTGCGCAAGCGAATGGGGATGGTCTTTCAGAAATCGAACCCCTTTCCCATGAGCGTCTTTGAGAACGTGGTCTACTCGCTGCGGATCGACGGCGAGCGCGACAGCCGCGTGCTCAGCGAAGTCTGCGAGCGCAGTCTCCGCGGGGCGGCCTTGTGGGACGAAGTCAAGGACCGCCTGCACGAGAGCGGTCTCAGCCTTTCCGGCGGGCAGCAGCAGCGGCTCTGCATCGCCCGCGCCATTGCCGCCGAGCCGGAAGTGCTCTTGATGGACGAACCCTGCTCGGCCCTCGACCCCATCGCCACGGGCAAGATCGAAGACCTCATCCGCGAGCTGCGCGGCAGCTATTCCGTGCTGATCGTCACGCACAACATGCAGCAGGCTTCCCGCACCAGCGACTACACCGCCTTCATGTACCTGGGCCGCGTCCTGGAGTACGGCCCCACGCAGGACATCTTCACCAAGCCCTTTCTCAAGGACACCGAAGACTATGTCACCGGCCGCTTCGGGTAAGGCTCGTAGTGATCCGCATTCATTTCCCCGGTTCTGGCCGGGAGGGCCGGTTACACCGCTGCCGCGTGCTGGCATCTGATCTTGGCAATCTAAACCGCACGTGGAACCATGGGTCTTCCTTTCGCGTCCAATCGCCAAGAGACGCAACCGGCAGGGCGCCAAATGGTCGCTTGCCGCCTGCGCACGCTGCGACCATAATCGTTCGAGAGGAAGGCACCACAAAAACAGGCCCGACGGGCCTCAGAGTATCCGACCTTGAAGGCACACCGTGGCTGTTCGCTTCGATCCCTACCACGCCTGGCTCGGAGTCGCCTCGGCCACTAGGCCTCCCAACCACTACGAGCTTCTCGGCCTGCCGGCGTTTGAGAGCGACATCGGCCGGATCTCCAGCGCTTTCGAGCTTCGGAAGGTTCGCGTCACTCAGATGGCCACCGGCGCTCAAACGGCGCTCGCCGAGAAGGTACTGCGGGAGCTTTCCAATGCCAAGCAGACGTTGATCACGGCCAGTGCCAAACAGGCGTACGATGCCCAGTTGCGGGCCGGCGCCGGCTCCCACGCATCACACCAACCGCGTCCGGACGCTGCCGACGCGCTGTTGCCCCCCATGGCAGTCCCTGGGCCGCGGCCCCAACCGCCCACGGTGCCCATGGCCACGCTGATCAGCCCTCCGGGATC
>JBBDNX010000569.1:0-2725 GCA_040877345.1 Pirellulales bacterium | reverse complement strand
CGCCGCCGACGCCGCCGAAAGTTGAACCTCGGCCCGATCGACCAACGAATGATCTCGGGAATCACCATCCTCTGCTTCGCCGCCAGCTATGCCGTTGCCCTCGCCTTGGAGGTCTCGCGGCTCTTGTTCCGCAGCGGCGTTCGCGGCGCCTTGATGCTCAGCTTCGGCGCCGCCGGCTTCCTGGCCCACACGGCCTTTCTCGGCTACCGCGCCGCGGCCGTGACGCAGGCGCCCCTCTCCAGCCCCTTCGATTGGTACCTGGTGGCCGCCTGGGTGCTGGCCGGCCTGTACCTGGGTCTGACCGTGCAGTACCCGCGTACACCGGTAGGGTTGTTCATCCTCCCCCTCGTGCTGGGGCTGATCGGCGTGGCCCGCTTCCTGGCCGACCAGCAGCCGTTTGCACGCGGCAGCGCTTCGCAGTTCTGGGGCATGATCCACGGCGCGTTTCTGCTGCTTGGCGTCTTGGCCGTGCTGGCTGGATTCGTGGCCGGCCTGATGCTCCTGGTCCAGAGCTACCGCCTCAAGCACAAGATGGCCGGCGGCGAGCGGCTGCGGCTCCCCAGCCTGGAGAGTCTCGAACGCGCCGGCGCCCGCTTGACGATGGCCGCCCCCTGGATGCTCGCCCTGGGGTTTCTTTCCGGCGTGATCCTCAACCAGGTCAATCATCACCGGCAGCTCGACGACGTCGTCCCCTGGAGCGACCCGGTCGTATGGAGCTTCACCCTCCTGCTGGCCTGGGCCACGGCCGCCGCCCTCTTCTGCGCCCTCTACAAGCCGGCCCGCCAAGGCCGCAAGGTGGCCTACCTCACGCTCACCAGCTTCCTCTTCCTGCTCTTGTGGCTGGGCATCCGCTTATCGATTCCCAGCGAGCACGGCGTCAGTCCGGTCGTCGCCGCCCCGCTCCCCTCGGCCAGTCAGGCGGGAGGTCCGGCATGAGGCTGCAACTCGTCGGCTGCAGCCACCGCCATGCGCCGGTGGCCGCCCGCGAACGCCTGGCCTTCGACGCCGCCCAGGCTTCCGCCGCGCTGGACGGCCTCCGCGCCCGCTTTCCCGCCTCCGAGGCGGTCCTCCTCTCCACCTGCAACCGCGTCGAGGTCTACACCGCGGCCGAGGAGGCCGACCAGGGACCCACGCATGCCCAGGTGGCCGAGTTCCTGGCCGCCTTCCACGGCTTGAAGCTCGACCAAATCTTCGACAACCTCTTCGAAAGCAGCGGCGAGGACGCCATCCGCCACCTATTCATGGTGGCCGCCAGCCTCGACAGCATGGTCCTGGGCGAAACCCAGATCCTCGCCCAGGTCAAGCAGGCTTACGACCTGGCCCTGGCCCGCAACAGCACCGGACCCTTGACCAACCAGATCTTCCAGGCGGCCATCCGCGTGGCCAAGCGGGTCGCCAGCGAAACCTCGATCAACGAAACACGGGTCAGCATCCCCAGCGTGGCCGTGGCTGACTTCGCCCGGCAGATCTTCGAACGCTTCGATGATAAGAAGATCCTCGTCATCGGCGCGGGCGATATGGGCGAGGAAACCCTGCGCTACCTCGTCGACGAAGGCGCCCAGGACATCAGCATCATCAACCGCAACGACCAGCGGGCCGCCGAGCTGGCCGGCCGCTGGCAGGGGCGGGCCGTCCCCTGGGACCACTTGGGACGCTCGCTGGCCGAGGCCGACGTCGTGATCAGCACCACCGGCGCCACCAGCCCGGTGGTCACGCTCGACCAGTTCCGGCGGATCGAGGCGGCCCGCTATCAGCGCGACCTGTTTGTGCTGGATCTGGCCATCCCGCGGGATTTCGAGCCCGCGATCGGCGACTGCCTCGGCGTGTATCTCTACACCATCGACGACCTGGCCGAGGCCTGCCAGCGGAACCGCCGCACCCGCGACAAGCAATTGCCGCTGGCCCGGGCCATCGTCGAGCAGGAAACCACCTGGTTCATGGCCGAGCTGAACCACCATGCCACCGGGCCCATCATCAAGCGCTTGAAGCAAGGCTGGCAGCAGCCGAAAGAGGACGAGCTGCGGCGGTTGTTCAGCCGTTTGCCGAATCTCACCGACGAAGATCGCCGGCAGATCGTCCAGTCGTTCGACCGGCTGATCAATAAGCTGCTGCACCCACCCCTCGAATCGTTGCGGGACGAGTCGCGGCACGGAACTCCGCACTTCCTGCTCGATGCCTTGAAACGCCTCTTTCAGTTAAAGGACTGACGAACCACTACTCCTCGTCCCATTCCTCCTCGTCTTCCTCCTCCTCGTCGTCCCAGTCGTCGTCTTCCTCCTCCTCGTCTTCATCATCGTCGTCCCACTCCTCGTCTTCATCATCGTCGTCGACCTCTTCCCACTCCTCGTCTTCCAGATCGTCGTCTTCCAGGTCGTCCTCCTCGTCATCATCGTCGTCGTCGTCTTCCTCCTCCTCGTCTTCATCTTCGTCGTCGACCTCGTCGTATTCGTATTCCTCCTCGTCGGCCTGGGATCGGGCCTGCGAGACAACGGCCGCCGCACGCAGGGCCAACAGCTCCTCAGCGCTCGCCTCCGGGTTGACTACGGTCTTCACTTCGGGCTCCTCGTTCGAATCAGATGGGGTTAGTTCGTTGTCCCGCGCGGGGGCGGGGTTATGCTCGGATGCCTTGCTCATGCTCACCGCTTGCCCCTTCCGCAGCACTTGGGCTCGCGGCAGCTCATCCAGGTGCCGCAGGCCGAATACCTGCAGAAACCGCTTCGTCGTC
>JBBDNX010000568.1:0-2732 GCA_040877345.1 Pirellulales bacterium | reverse complement strand
CATGCACGGCAACCTGGGTGGCCTGGTGTACCTGAACACGCGCCGGCGGTTCGGCGGCTCGGCCCTGGTCACTGAAACTCAGCGCGAGCAGGCGGTATGCGACACGATTGCCGCCTTCGATGAGGCGCGGCATCCCGGCACGGGCGAACGATTGTTCGAGGAGACGTTCGGCACGGCCGAGCGTTTCGGCCAGGATCCCCTCGACCGGCAATGGCCCGACGTGGTGGCGATACCCGCGCCCGGTTTTCACACCCGGCACAAGTTCGAGTCGTCGCCTCGTCTCCTGCGCGGCGACCCGAATCTCGTGGCCACGCACCGGCGTGAAGGGGTGCTGTTGGTCGACGCTCCGCTGATGCGTACCGGGCAGGGTCACGCCGCCGACCTGCGCGACGTGGCCCCCATCATCCTGCACCTGCTCGGCGTCCCTCCGCGGCAGCGGATGACCGGCCGCGTCCCCTGGTCGATGTTGTCGCCGGGATCGGCCGCCGCGCCAGTCGAATCCGTCGGTTCGCGGTCGCGCGTGCCGGCCGCCTGCATCACCGACAGCGACCAGCGCACCGTCGAAGCCCGCCTCCGCGACCTGGGCTACATGGATTAGGTTGCTCACTGTTGCGTCGTAGGAATCGCCCTAGGCTGCATTATTGCAGTCCACGGTTGGATGCGCGGGGCGGTTGAGCCATCATTCCGGGGTCCTGTACTGCAAGCAGGCGCAGAGGCAGGGAGGATTGCATTGCCGCAGCGCGGAGGGTACAGTGCTGCGAAAGCCAGGAGTCGGTGGTGAAGGCCGATTCGTTGCCGCCAGCCTTTCTCCGCCGTCGCCCGGAAATGAATCTGCTTCTGCCGTTCTTGTTCCTTTCTCGTTCCCGGAGTTTGATCCATGAGAGTCGCCTTTGGCTTGATGGCGGTCGGCTGCTTGCTTTCTGCAGGGTGCAGTAATCAACCGAGCAATGCTTCCAAACCCGCCGACGCGGCGGTCGTGGCCGAGGCGGCCGGCCGCTCCACCGCGACTGGCTCCACGGCGACTGGCTCCACCGCGACTACCGAGCAGAACTCGTCCGGTACGGCTGCGGCCGCCGCTAATGCGGCGCCTGTCAGGTCGGGGGTTGCCAAGTTAACCCCGGAAAACACCAAGATCCAGTTCGTCGGAACGCACGCGGGCGGCGAGCCGAACCCCCGCACCGGCGGCTTCGAAAAGTTCGCCGGCGAGGCCGAGCTGGACGCCGATGGAAAGACGCTGAAATCGGTCTCGATCGAGATCGAAACCGGCTCGCTCTGGACCCAGCACGGGCGGCTGACGCAGCACCTCAACACTCCGGATTTCTTCGACACCAGGGAATACCCCACCGCTGCGTTCGAGAGCACCCGGATCCAGCCCGCCGGCGGCGACGGCCAGTACACGATCGTCGGCGACCTGATGCTCTTGGAAACAACCAAGGAGATTCAGTTCCCCGCCGCCGTGACCATCGACGATGCCGGCCTGGCGCTGCGGGCCGCGTTTACCATCGACCGCACCGAGTTTGGCATGGACAAGCTCCAAGACCGGGTCGAGAACCCGGTCGACTTGACCGTGGTCATCGGTGAAAAGACCGAGCCGCTCCCCAGCGCAGATCGGCCCCGGGGCGGCGGACCGGGAGCCGGCGGCTTTGATCCCGCGGCCTTCTTCAAACAGCTCGACGCCAACGGCGACGGCAAGCTGGCCAGCGACGAGATCCCCGACCCCATGCGTCAAAACATCACAGCAATCGACGCCAACGGTGACGGCGAAATCACCCAGCAAGAGTTCCAGGCGCGCATGCGGCAGCGCGGCGGCGGCAGAGGTCCCGGAGTCGGTGGCGGGCCCGGCCCGTCTGGCAGGCCCGCTGGAGCGGCCGAGCCCGGCGACGCCGCTGGCGCGGACGATCGAGCCCAAAGCGCTAACGAGGCGGATGACGCGGATGCCGCTGCTGACGATGAGGCGGGCGGCACGCAGCAGGCCGGCACGCGCAATGAGGCACACTGACCGCCGCGAGCACCAAGCCGATCGACCCTAAAAAAGGTTCCTCGGCGTGCACGGAACATGAACGTCGCGATCGAGATCGTGGGCAAGGGCATCCTCCTGCCTGCCGCAACCTCGGCCGCGACGCTTTTTCTCCTTCGCCGGCTGCTGGCCCCGGAGACCTCGCAGCGATACGCCGCGGCCGTCGCGTTTGCCGCCGCATTTTGCGCCGGCTACACGCTGCTCCCCGACTGGGCGGCGCTGGCCCCCAAGCGGCATTGGCACTGGACCATCTACTTGGCCCCCGCCGCGGCCTTGATCGGACCGGTCGGCCTGGCCGGCGGCATCCGGCTGGCTGAGCGCAGCTTGCTCTGGCTCCTGGCGGCCTTCGTGTCCGCCTGGCTGCTGGTGCCCAACTGGGCCGACCTGCACCCTCCGCGGCCGGTGTGCATCGGGCTGTTGACTGCATACCTGTTCCTGCTGGCGGCGGCACTGGAACCGCTGGCCAGGCGAGTGGGTCCGGCAACTTTGCTCGCGCCGCTCACCTACACTTCGGCCTGCGTCGCGCTGCTGATCGCCGTCCCGATAAGCGTGACGTACGCGCAGGCCGCGGTAATTGCCGCCGGGGCGACGGCCGGCTGTTGGATCGCGGCCTGTTTGTGGACCGCCCCCGCGCGCGGACTGGGCCTGGTCTACTCGGTGGTCGTGGGCGGATGGGCGTTCATCGGCTGTATCGAACCGCGGAAGCCGGCCGTCG
>JBBDNX010000567.1:0-2738 GCA_040877345.1 Pirellulales bacterium | reverse complement strand
GCGGTGCATGTTCACGTGTTCGGCCAGGTAGACGGCGCTCATGCCGCCGGTGCCCAGGTGATCGAGCAGCTTGTACTTGCCGAGGAAGAAACCGCGGTGCCGCCCGTCGAGCAGCGTGGCGCACTGCCAGCCGGTCAGCAGCCCCGCTGCGCGGAGATGCTCTGACAATACCTGGGCGTCGTCCAGAGCCGCTTTGCCCAGACGGGTCTCCAACTCAGCGACGGTCTTGGCGAGCCGGTCCTTGTCGACCAGGCCGCTGCGCCGCACCAGATCGAGAAACGTGTCGGCTTTGAGCTTGGTCATGCCGCCTGGGCGAGTGTCCGCCGCGACGAATCAGCCGGGCGCGTTCGAATCCACCCGCGAGCCCTGATGAGAATTGACATCGGCCCAGCCGGCGTTGGAAACGCACTGGTTTCGGGACAGGCACACCGCCCGCCGGCACAAAGGCGGCCACCCGTCTGGCCCAGTTGAAAGCTATCACAGACGCCCCGAGAATGCTAGATGGGCGAACCATTCTCGAGCGGGAGATCGCGTGATGCGCGACGTGGTGCTGTATACCCGGCAAGGGTGCCATCTGTGCGACGACGCCAAGGGCCTCCTGGAGGCAAGCGGTCTGGAGCCCCGCGAGGTCGATATCGACCAGGACGACCAGTTGCGCATCCGCTACAACCATTGCGTGCCGGTGGTGGTCATCGACGGGGTCGAGCGGTTCCGGGGCCGGATCGACCCGGTCCTGCTGGGCCGCCTGTTGGGCGCCGGCAAGCAATGAACCATCGCCGCCCCCTTTCCACCGGCCCGCGGCAGTTGGGCATCTTTGCCAGGTTTTGGCAGCCCGGCCGGGTCAAGACCCGGCTGGGCGCCGGCCTGGGCGACTCTGCGGCCGCCGCGCTCTACCGGTCGTTTGTCCAGACGCTGGTCGAGCGTTTTGGCGACATGCCCGGCCGGCGGGTGCTGGCCGTGACGCCCGACGATCGAGCCGGCGAGTTCGGCGGCGTGGCGGGGTCGCAATGGCAAGTCGAACCGCAAGGCCCAGGCGAGCTGGCACCGCGGATGCGGCGCTATTTCGAAAAGGCTTTCGCGGCCGGCATGCGCGAGGTTGTGCTGATCGGTTCGGACAGTCCCACGCTGCCCCGGCGGCACGTCGAGCTGGCCTTCGAGCTGTTGAACGAGCACGAGGTGGTGCTCGGGCCGTCGGCCGACGGAGGTTATTACCTGGTCGGCGCGGCGTGCCGCGTGCCGCCGATCTTTGACGGTATCGCGATGAGCACGCCGGCCGTCTGGCAGCAGACGGTCGATCGCTTGAACGCGGCTGCTTGCAGCTTCGGCCGGCTACCCGATTGGTACGACATCGATACGTTGGACGACCTGCGGCGGCTGCGGGCCGAGCTGGGCCAGATGCAGGATGAATCGGCCGGGCTGGGGGGGTTGGCCCGGGCCGTCAACGAAGCCTGGCAGGGGCAGAAGGATGAAGGCAGAAGGATGAAGGCAGAAGGCAGAAAGACCGACGCTACGTAACGGCACCACGAAGTTACGGAGGACACGAAGGTGGAAGGCAAAGGAATCAGGGGATAGGGATCCGCCTTCGGCGGACCTTCGGCAGGGATAGGGGACAGGGGACAGGGGACAGGTATAGAATGAGCGGTCTGGCACGTTTTCCTGCGACGTCTTGCTTCGATTGGTGGATTGAGCCGTGACACAGGTTGCCGATTGTCTGATTGTCGGCGGCGGCGTGATCGGCCTTTCGCTGGCGTATGAACTGGCGCGAAACGGGGTGCGGGTGCGGGTTGTCGAGCGGAACCTGCCCGGCCGTGAAGCTTCCTGGGCCGGCGCGGGGATCCTGCCGCCCGTCGGACCGGCCGGCGGAAACGATCCCTATCAGCAGTTGTCGCGGCTGAGCCACGAGTTGCACCCCCGCTGGGCCAGGCAGTTGCGCGAAGAGACCGGCATCGACAACGGCTATCTCCGCTCGGGGGGCATTTACCTGGCAGAGCCGGGGGGCGAAGCGGCCCTGCGGGCGGCGGCACGCGACTGGCACGAAGAGGGCTTGGCGACCGAGATCGTCGATGCCCGGCGCCTGGGCGAGCTTGAACCGGAACTGACGACCGCCGCCGCCGGCCGCCTGGCCTGCTGGCTGCCGGACGAAGCGCAGATCCGCAACCCCCGGCACTTGAAAGCCCTGGCGGCCGCCTGCCGTTTGCTGGGAGTCGAAATCGAGTCGGGCGTGGCGGTCGAGGATTTTGAGGTCCGGACGGGCCGCGTCGATGCCCTGCGGACGGCTAATGGGCGCCTGGTGGCCGGGCAGTTCTGCATTGCCACTGGAGCCTGGACCCGAATGCTCTTATCGCGGATCGGGTTCGAGCCGGCCGTGAAACCGGTGCGGGGGCAGATCGTGCTGTTGTCGGGCGGATGCGGCCTGCGGCGGATCGTCAACGAGGGGTCGCGGTACCTGGTGCCCCGCGGCGACGGGCGCGTGCTGGTGGGCTCGACGGAAGAGGACGCCGGATTTGACAAGCGGACGACCGCCGAAGCGGTGGGGTCGTTGATCCGCTTTGCCCTGGACCTGGTGCCCGCCCTGGGCGGCGCGCAACTGGAGCAGTGTTGGGCGGGGCTGCGTCCCGGCACGCCCGACGGGTTGCCGTACCTGGGCCGCGTGCCAGGCCTGGACAACGCCTTCGTGGCGGCGGGCCATTTCCGCAGCGGGCTGAGGCTGTCGTGCGGCACGGCGGTGGTGATCGGCC
>JBBDNX010000566.1:0-15265 GCA_040877345.1 Pirellulales bacterium | reverse complement strand
GCCCTTGTTGACGATGGTGCCTTCGGGCACGATTTCGATAATCGTCACGCCGTCGAAGTTCTGCGACTGCACCTCGCAGCGGACTTCGACATTGGACGAGCTTTCGACCTCACCGCGCTCGGTAACGTCGTGGGTGAACAGGCCCACCTCGGCCCGGTGCGTCAACAGGTTCTCCACCTGGCGCGCAGCCAAAGTGTCGCGCAGCCGCCAGAGAGCGGCGGCGGCCAAGGAGGTGATCAGCAGAACCACCACGACTACGCCCGATTTTGAGACACCCCGCCGGGCTGGCTTGGAACGACCGCGTGATTGAGGGATGGCGGCACCCATGGAGCACCTCGCGTTGGCACGCGACAGACAGCGGGAAGGAATGTAATCGGCGGGGAGTTGGGCGAAGTCGGCTCACCTCGTGGCATTGTAACAGGCCCCGCCGGGCATGTCACCGGTAGGATAGGCTTCCAGCCTGTCTATTGCTTGGGCTTCCAGCCTTTGTTGTCCGAACGGCCGAAAGCACGCTGACAGGCTGGAAGCCTATCCTACGCTGACAGGCTGGAAGCCTATCCTACGCTATTCAACACCGTGGGGGGCAGCGAGGACCGGTGGCGGCAGCTCATCGGCCGATTCACCGGACATTTCCAGCCCGGGCGGGAGCAATTCGGCCGGATGGTGGCCGTGGCCGCCACGCAGCGACTGCGTCTCGGCCGTAATCGGCCCCGGATCGATCCAGATCCCGCGGTCGTCCAGCAGCATGGTTCCCAGGTCGAAATCGAGGCTCATTCGTTGGACCTCGTAGTTCACCCACACGCTCAGGAAGTTGTTCTGCGCCGCCGCCAGGTTGCCCAAGGCATCGACCAGGTCGCGGGCCGTGGTATCGCCAAACTCGGAGGTCTCGCCCGGCCTGGGCGGCTGGCTCAGCTTGAGCCGGGCCAGGTCCACCTGACCGATCGCCACCAGCACGGCAGCGCGGCGGAGCTCAAAGTTCACCTCGTTCAGCTCGACCTGCCGCAGCGTGTTGCGCAACCCTTGGTGGATGCGGTCTCGAAACTGCATCAGTGCCCGCCTCTGCTGCTGGTATTCGATCAGCGCCTGCCGGTACACGTTCCGCTCCGACAGCCTGGTCAAGGGCGCGTCGAACTCCAGGCCGGCGGTCAGCCGTCCCGTGCTGTCGCGGAATTGGACCGGGTTGTTGCCGGTGGTTCCCAGGTCGCCGCTGAGCGTCACGTCCAGCCCGCTCCGCAGTGCATTGGCGTTGAAGCGGATCAACCGCCACGTGTCGACCAGGTTCGCCTTGGCGTTCATCCAGTCGGGCCGGTTCTCCAGAGCGATCGCCAGAGCTGCCTCCGGCTCCAGCTCGATCGGCACCACCCCCACCACGTCCAGCCGGGCCCGCGCTTGCAAGAGCGACAGCTCGAGCAGACGGCCCGACAACTGCGTCACCAGCCGCGCCAACCGCGTTCGAGCCGCCGAAGGCTCAATCCCCGGTAGCTCTCGAATCAACTGGTCGGCCTGTTGCCAGGTGGCCGCCAGCTCCGCCAGCAGCCGGGCATAATCGCGCTGGGCCGCTTCCAGCCGCCGATCGAGCTGCGCCGGATCGAACAACGTCGCGTCCAGGTCGCCCCGCTCGACCTCGGGTAGGTTTTGCAGCCGGACCAAGGCGGCTCGCCGGTCGGCCAGCCCGGACTCGAAGTTCTCCAGATCCCGCGCGACAAGTTCCAGGTGCGCCTCCACCTCCTCGCGGATGGCCGGCAAGCGCCCGAGCCAGTTCTCCAGCTCGGCCTGCCCCGCGGCTAATTCCGGGTTGCGAACCAGATCCAAGAGTCCGGCGATTTCGTTCTGCAGCTCCACGATGGCCGAATCGATCAGGTTGAAGCGGTCCAACAAGGGGTCGCTGACCACCAGGTTCACGTCGGGCGGCAATCCCAGCTCGATCTTGTAGTCATCGAGATTGGCTTCGTAGGCCGCCTTGTTATTGAGCAGTTGGCTTTGGCCCGTGTAGAGCGCCTGCCGGGCAAAGTCGACCTGGAAGCGGTTCTCGAGCCGGCCGGCATCGTAGGCGGCCTCCAACTGGGCGAGGCTGTCGCGTAGTCCGACCACGTTGGCTTCCTGGTTGCGGATGCCCTGCTGGTCCTGGAGCATGCCCATCAGGCCACCGGCCTGTGCGGCCCCCACGCCTCCCCCGCCGGCCAGGCCGCCTCCGCCGCCTAGGCCAAAGCCGCCGACGCGTCCGAAGCCGCCGCCACCGACGCCGCTGAAACCTTCCAGGCCGGCGCCGCCGAAGAAGCCGCCGCGGCGAGAGAGGCCTCCTCCGCCGCCCCGCCCGGTGGTGACCTCGACATAGAACCCCTGGCGGTATCGTTCGAGCTGCCGCACATTGCCCAGCAGACCCCGCTCGGCCAGCGTCAGGCGCTCCAGGACGCGGGCCCGGCCGCCAAACCGCAGCAGCGGCTGCAGCAGGGAAAAATTGAGGATTGAGGAGTGGAAGTTGGTGTCGGGGCCGGCGAACTGCCAGACGATCGAGTTGGCCAGCCCGGCCACGAGCTCGCCGCCCGTGGCCGTCAGCCGGCGGACTTCCAGATCGGTATCGGTGGTGAGCAGGCTCGACGAGCCGCCCGCACCGCGCAGCCGGCCATCGGCGTTGAACAGCGTGCGGTTGCCGCCGAAGAATTGGGCGTCGAAGCGGAACCGCTCGAACGTCACGTCCAGGGCGGAAAGGTAGAGCGTCTCGAGCTGCTCCTGGTAGTCGCGCGAATGGAGGCGGGCCAATTCCACCGCCCCTTCGCGATCGATGACGACCGCTCCCTGGTCGTCGTAGGGGAGGTAGGCCTGCCAGCTCGACAGCTCGATGTCCGCGACGTCACCGTCGCTGTGCCAGCCAGGGGCACCTCGCTTGCCGTCGACATAATGCATCAGCCGATGCGACTCGGGATCGTCGGGCGGCATCGGCGGGCGATCGGGATCGAACGGGTCGAAGAACCTGGCCCGAGGATCGACATCGATCGTGAAATCACGGACGCAGTAGCGTGGATTCCCGGTCGCCCCCGCCACGGCGGCGTAGCTATCACGGTCGGCCTGCCGTCGATAGTGCTCGCGGCTGCACCCGCCCGGGACTGCTAGCAGCGCGAGCACCAGCAACCGCCACGAGCGGCCTGTGTCGGCGGCAGCCGGCCGGTGCACCATGCAGCGTTTCCCAAAGTATAACGGAGTTTATTCCGTTTCCGTTTTCGCCGAACGGACGCCATTCAGAAAACATGCCCGAAACGAATCCGCGCACGGCGCTGCCGCGGATTACTGACTTCGGGCGGCAGACTCTGCCGGCTTGAGCAATCTTGCCGGCTGGGCAGGAACGCAAGGCGGAAGAGGAGCTTGGCCCTCGAAACTTGGGACGACTCAGTATTTGGGGAAGACTCCGAAGCCGGAGCCCACCCGTCCGACTTCTGACGTCCGATCTCTGAACTCTAGGCACTGACCACCGACCACCGACCACTGCCTTCAGGGCTTCACCAGGTCGAAATCGGCCGTGCCGCGGCCCAGGTAGATGTGGTCGAACAGGGCGTATTCGCCGTCCTGCGGGCTTAAGGCAATCCCGGTCAGCGTGAACTCGCCGAAGTCGGCGAACAAGTCGCGCGTGACCACCACGAAGTCGCTGGGAAGTGCCTGATCAATTCTCAGGGCGGCCCCGTAGCTCTCGCCCTGGGCGGGACCGGCGTCGTAGCGGAACTTGCCGGGGTTGTCCGGCTGCGGCCCCCATTTGCCATCGTGATTCAGTTGCAGGCAGATTCGCTCGCCCCCCTGCTTTTTCCAGGCGAAACGCAGGAAGCGATACTCGCCCACGCCCGGCTCCTCACGGATCTTGACTCCCAGGCCGGGCAGGGCCGGGTTGTACCGCTGGCCGGGCGTGACTTTGACGCTGGCGGCCCCGGAGTACTTTTCATCCGCGAACAGGGCCGCGGTGCCGTCTCCCTCGCCCAGGTTGGCCACGAATTCCGGCTGGTCCTCGAACACGGCCAGCGGCTGCTCGGCGGCGGGGGGCTGGGGGCAGCCCTGCAGGTCGTCGGCCGTGCGTGCCAGGTAAACGTGGTCGAACAGGGCGTGCTCGCCGTCGCTGGCGGTGAAGGCCAGCCCGTCGAGCGAGAAGGCGCCGAAATCGGCGAACAGGTCGCGGGTCACAGCGACCCACGATTCGGGCAGTTTCTCATCGATCTTGATGGCGGCGGCCTTGTACGGATTATCGCCCGGGCCGGCTTCGTAGCGGTAGGCGGGCGAAGGCTCGCCTCGCAAGGGTCCCCAGTTGCCGTTGGCGTTGAGCTGCAGCATCACGTTACTGCCGGTGCGCTTCTTCCAGGCGAACCGCAGATAGCGGTATTCCCCCTCGCCCGGATTCTCCACGATCTTCAGTCCCAGGCCGGGCAGGCTGGCGCGAAAGCGCTGGTCGGGCGTGACCTTGAAGGCGGCTTGGCCGGTGTAGTGGTCGGCCGGTTCGAGCGTGACCTGCCCGCCGCCTTCAGTGAGCAAGGCGAGGAAGTGGGGCTCGTCTTCAAACAACTGGTAGAGGGCGGGTGGCGGCCCGCCGGGCACGATGTTGACGGCGACGGGTATCTCGTTCGACTTGACGGCGAGCTGCGGGTTGAGGCGGGCGATCGCCACGACCTTCACGTTGGGCACTTCGCCTGGGGTCGAGCCGTAGGGGAACGAGACGCTCAAGGAGAAGTCGTTCTGGTCGGCAGCCAGCTCGACCTGGGGCGCGGGCAAATGCGGCGGCAGCCCCTCGAGCGTGATCGATACAGGCTGGTTGAACGTGCCGAGCCGCTGCACCTTGCCGGAGATCACACCGGTTTCGCCCGAACCCGCCTTGGCTTCGACCTTCGGCTCGCCGGCCAGCTCGATCGTCAGCGGCTGCGTGGTCACCAGGCGGCGGGCGGGAGTCGTGGCGCTGGCCAGCACCGTCTTGCCGTCGTCGGCCAGCAAGTCGGCCTGGATCGCCAGATCGTAGGGGATGTTGGGCAAGTCGCCGGGAACCAGCAGGTTGACAGCCGCGGTCGATTGATCGGCCGCGATCATCGGGGTACCTTCGATCCGCAAGGCGCGGTCCGTGTCGTCCACCTGCTTGTCCTGGTCGTTTTCCTTGATGGTCTTTTTCGGCACGATCTGGCTGGTCAACAGCGAGAGCCGCACCGGGCCGGCCGCTGGCTCGTTGCGCGTCACCACGATTTCCGTGGGCAGGCTGGCGCCCAACGGCAGCCTGGCTTCGTCCGACCCGCCCCACGCCAGGGCAAGCGGCAGCGGCTGAGCGCCGGACAAGGCCAGCTCGCCTCGCAGCCAAGGCTGATGTTTCGAGATCATCGTCTCCGGCAATCGGGCCACGCGCTCCAGCGAGACGCCCTCCTCGGTGCTCTTGCCGATCACGCTGGTCAGCGCGGGGGGGACGACCTGGTCGCCCGCCGAGACCGACAGCAACGTGTCGGTGGCACCGGCTGGAATCTCGTCGCCGCTGATGCTCACGCCGGCGGGCAAGCCCGGCACCGTGAGCTTGATGGGGCCGTTGTAACCGGCCCGATTGGCGCGGACCCGCACCACGGTGCTGCCCATTCTTGGCAGCGGCAGGCGGGTGGCCAGCAGATCGAGACTGAAGTCGGGCCGCCCGGCCGGGATTGCGGCCAGGCGATAAATGAACTCGGCACCGCCGCCTCGCTGCCGATCCGTGATGGCCACCACGATCGAGTCGACGCCCGCGGGAACCGTGAAGTCGAGACCGGGGTCGGCCGTGCCGGGACGATCGTCGCTGTTTGCCAGCTCCGCACCGGCCGCATTGCGGACCGACAGCACTCCATCCAACTGCGAACCCACGCGATCCGCGAGGACATCCAACTTCAAAACGGTTCCGGCGGGCGCATTGATCTGGTAACGGTCCTCTTCGCCGGCGGCCGACAGCCGCCCGCTGACGGCCATCGGCGGAGTCAATTGCTGCAACTGCCCCTCGGCCGCGGCCGTCTCCAGAAGTTCCTCGTAATCGGTGTGAACGACGCCGGGCTGGGCGCCCGACAGCCCCTCGACCGCCGGCCAGGGCACCGGCGCCGGGCCCGGCGCGGGCACGTCGCCCGACTCGACGGCCAGCGAGCCGGGAAGATTCGTCGAAACGAACTCGAGCCGGGTCTTCGTCCCGCGGCGGACCGCCAGGGGATAGACCATGTCGGCATAGTAAAGCGCGCCGATCTTGAGCCGGAAGTGGCCGGGCGCGGGTCCGCGAAACGTCGCGTCGTGCAACTCGAGGCTGTACCGGCCGTCGACGGGCAGCTCGACCACAAGCCGGGCGACGCCAAAGATCGGGCGCGACTGCGCCCAGGCCAGTTGAACGTTCCGGCTGTCGTAAAGCCACAGTACCGGATTGAACTCGCCTCCCAGCCGGCGGCCCTCGACTTCGGCCACGATGCTCTGCCCCTTTGTGCCCGTGAACGACGTGCGCAACACGGTGCTCCCCTCGAGCCGGCCAGTCAAGGCCACTGGCAGGCTGGCGATCTCGGGGGCGAAAGGCAGCTCAGGCAGGTGATCGACGGCGATGCCAACCGCATCGGAGATGCCGCCCGCGGTGGCCAGCCTCAACTGGTGGATGCCGGGCATCACGCCTGCATCCAACGTGACCTCGATTTCGAGGCGGTTTGCCGTGGCGCCTTCCTTGACCGTCTGCTGGGCGACCGGAACAGGAAGCACCAGCCGCGGCTCGGGCAACAGGTCGGACCCCTCGACGACCAGCGTCGTCGTGCCACCGGCCTGTAGGCCGCGGAGCGAGAGATTGCTGATGGTCGGCGGGGCCGCGGCCAGCAGGCGGGCCGGCCCGCAAACGATCGAGGCCACCAACAGCCCACGGACCATCGTGGGCCGGAACTTACGGCATGTCATGGCAGACACCTCTTTGCCGTCTGGGCTGTCGAGGCCGCCGGTTCGAGGTGATCCGAGGCCAGGCAGCAGACAAGCACGGTTTGCGGGGGGAGGCAGCAGTTGGCAGGAACATCATCGAATCGCGGGGCACCGAGCCCCCGGTGCCCCCAGCGCGGTACCCGTGGCCGGGGCGTCAAGCCGAGCACCCGGCCGGTTCGAAACCGCGATTATACAACGGCGGGCTCTCAGTTGCCAAACGGGTCGTCGTCGGCGTCGCCGTCGTCTTCGGGCTCGGCCGAGGCGTCGTCTTCACCAAACGGGTCGTCGGTGTCCGCTTCGGGAAAGTCGGTGTCGGCTTGGGGCGGCTGGTCGCCGTCAGCCTCCGGAGCATCGATCACGAACACGTCGTCCGGCAGCTCGTCGTCCGGCACCTCGTTGTCCAGCACTGCCGGCGGGGCGGCGGGTCTCGATGCGGTTCGAGCGGCCGAGGCCTGTTTGGACACTTTGTTCAGGGCCCGCATGAAGGCACCGCCCAATGTGCTCACGACTCCGGCGGGCGCCTTGTCGGCCGGCGCCGCACTGGTCTCATCGTCCGGATCAGGGGGTGCCTCATCGGCAGCCGGTTCTTCGGCATCGTCAGCAGGCGGCTCCTCGGCCGGCGGGTCATCAGCATCCAGCTCGTCGACGCCGAACGGGTCGTCGTCGGCGGGAGTCTCCGCTTCGCTCACGTCTTCAGCCGGTTCGTCGCCGGCCGGTTCGTCGGGCAGATCCTCATCCGGCATCTCCTCGGCCGGCTCGTCGGGCAGGCCGTCCTCGGGCATCTCTTCGGCCGGCAACTCGTCGGGAGCCGCGGGGGGTGGAGCGACGGAGTCGCTCGGCGTGGGCCTGAGCAGCACGTCGGGCTCGGCGCGGCGGATTCGCTCGTAGCGATCGAACCGCCGCCGCTCGAGGTCCTGAAATGCCAGCAAGCGGGCGTCGCTGCGATAGCGCTCCAGCAGCAGGCGATTGCGCCCCTGCACGCGCTCCAGCGACTTGCTCACGTTGTAAAAACGGTCCGCGTCGGCCACTTCCAGGCGGGCGCCTTCGGCGAAATCGTCGCGGGCTTCCGGGTCGCGGCCCAGCTTCAGGTGCGCCAGCCCGCGGAAATAGTAGGCCCGCGGATCCTGGCTGCCGCTATCGATGGCCTTGGACAACAGAGCGTGCGCTTCGCCGTGGTCACCGGCGAAATAGGCATGCACTCCTTCCCCATAGAGTTCGTTCAAGGCACCATACTGCGCCTTGAGGGGCGTCGCGGACCAATAGGCAATGAGCGACGCCGAGAGCATTACCACCCATGCCGCGATCCTTGCACTGCGGAACATTTTTCTGGCTCCCTGATCTGGCGAGAAGCACCCCGAGCAGCGTGCGGAATTACACGTCTGCCGTTTTGCAAAAAAGCAAGGCCATCGTAATTCGCCCCGGAGGCGATTTCAACAAAAAGCGTTCAACCCCGTTTTGCCGACGCGCTATTGTCCCTGGGCCGAAAGCGGCTTGACCATGACGTTGCGAAACCGCACGACGCTCTTGGGATCGTGCTGCTGGAAGGCAAATAACCCCTTGTTCAAGTTGCGCGGGCCGCTCACTCCATCCGGCTCGACGTATTCGTACAGCTTCTTGCCGTCGACGAGCATCGTGATCCGCTTCCCTTCGACAAGGATCTCCTGCGTCCACCAGGTGTCGTCCCGGGCGGCCGACTCGTACAGCTTGACGACGTTGTACAGGCTGCCCGTCTTCACCGGGTCGCCGTGGCTGTTGTTCACTTGTGATTCGTAGCCGAAGCTCGGCCAGCCTTCCTCCATCCGGCTGTGAAAATAAATGCCCGAGTTGCCTCCCTCGTTGATCATCACCTCGGCCTTGAAGTGGAAGTCCTGGAACTCCTGGTCGACGTAGAACAGGTGGCTGCGCTCCCCTTGGCCGACGATCGCTCCGTCCTGGACCGTCCAGTTGTCGGGCCGCTCACTGGCCTTCCAACCCTTGAGCGTCTTTCCGTCGAACAGCCGAATCCAGCCTTCGGACTGGTCCGATTGGTCGGGTTGGTCGTCGGCCGCCACGGGCAGCGCCACCAGCAGCAAACCGATCCATACGAGGCGGCAGGCCTTGTTCATCGCCGGGCTCCTCCTGGATGATGGATGAGAAATCTCCGTTTTAGTTTGACGACCCGGCGGGCACCTGTAAACGAAAAACTCCGCCCCCCCGTTAAAATTTGCCGCGGAAGCGCTCCCCGCGGGCCACGTGGGCAGACCGGATGATTGAATTTGAATGCCCGCGACTGCACACTGGTCGCTGAGGAGCCAAGGCCATGAAACCTCCCGGACCGCTCGCTCGCTACAACCCTGTCCAGACCTACGCCTGGAACTACGACCATGCCCCGCCTCCCGTTGACGCCGACGTGCCCGCCATGCCGGGCCCGTGGAGCTTTTGCGGCTTCCAGATCGGCTCGCCGCTGGGTATAGCCGCCGGGCCGCTCTTGAATGGCGCCTGGGTGCGATACTACGCCAGCCTGGGCTTCGACGTGCTGACTTACAAGACGGTCCGCACCGTCCAGCGCGACTGCTATGGGCTGCCCAACCTGCTGCCGGTGCGTTGCGGCCAGTTGCACGGCGGCGAAACGCGGATCCCCGCCTCCGACGAACCGAGCGGCAGTTGGGCCGTCTCGTTCGGGATGCCGTCCAAGCCGCCTCGCGTCTGGCGCGCCGACATCGAGGCCACGCGCGGCAAGCTGCCGGCGCGCAAGGTGCTCTCTGTTTCGGTGGTGGGCACCGTCCAGGAGGGCTGGTCGATCGACGACCTGGCCGGCGACTATGCCCGCGCCGCGGTCTGGGCCGTCGAGAGCGGGGCCGACGTCATCGAGGCCAATTTCTCCTGCCCGAACGTGAGCACCCGCGACGGCCAGTTGTACCAACAGCCCGAATCAGCCGCCCTGGTCGCAGCGCGGCTCCGGCAACAGATCGGTCACGTGCCGCTGGTCCTGAAGATCGGGCGGCTGTCCGGCGAGCACGAAGCGGCCGCACTGGTCGAAGCGGTCGCCCAGTTCGCCGACGCGCTGAGCATGACCAACAGCGTGGCCGCCACCGTTGTTTCCAGGCAGGGCGAGCTGTTGTTCGGCGGCGAGAAGCGCGGAATCTGCGGCGCGGCCATCCGCGATGCTTCTCGCCGGCAGACCGCGATGGTGGCCCGCGTGATCCGCGAGCGCACTCTCGCCTTGCAGTTGATCGGCGTGGGGGGCGCCGGCACCGCGGCCGACGTGCGGGATTACCAGCGAGCCGGCGCCGAGACGGTCCACCTGGCGACCGCCGCCATGCTCGATCCGGCGGTGGGCATTCAGATCCGCCGCCAGTGGGCCGCGGCGCCCGATTGACCGCCGATTCTAATTCATTAGAATTGGTCTTGAAACGTGGGGCAAACCGCTTCCGCGCCACGATCCCCAAACGGCCATGCCTCGGCCCGCGACCAAGCAACCGACCGACGGTGAACTGGAGCTGCTGAAGCTGCTTTGGGAAGCCGGCCCCGCCGAGCTGGGCCGGATCTGCGCGGCACTGCGCCGGAAGCGCCCGGTGGCCACCACCACCGTGGCCACGATGCTCAAGGTGATGTTGAACAAGGGGCTTGTCGAGCGGACCAGGCGACCCGGCGGTTATCTCTGGTCGGCCAAGGCCGCTCCCGAGGCCACGCGGAGAGGATTGCTGGAAAGGCTGATCGATCGGGTCTTCGAGGGCTCGGCCAGCATGCTGGTGGCCCATCTGATCGATGTCGAAGGGCTCTCGGAGGCGGAGCTCAACGAGATTCGCGCGCTGATCGAGGCCAAGACGAGCGGACCGGCCGAAGCGGGACCGCCGAGCTGAAGCGGCGCGGACAACCCAGCCACCCAGTGGGCCGCGAGGGAAGCGACTCCTCACTGATTGTCCGTGCCGCCAAAAGCGTCAGCGGTCCCGATTCGAACCGATCTGTGCACTCACGTCCGGCGGGCGGGACCCCTCGTCCATACCACCAGACGCCCAGCCACATTGGCTGCGCTTGCGGCGAGTCTCCCACTTGCCGCAAGCACACCCTATTCATCGAAATCCGAAAGCTCGGGTCTTATCAAAAAAGTCGGCCGGGAGTGTCCTTCCTGCCGCGCCCGCCCAGATTGAAACGGCTATGGCGATTGTGCCGGCCGTGACGGGCGGCAGTGGAAGGCAGAAGGCAGAAGGAGGAAGGCAGAAGGAGGAAGGAGGAAGGCAGAAGGCAGAAGGCAGAATAGGAAGACGGAGGGACGACGACTGGGGCGCGCTACCGCTTTGCCCCAGGCAGCCTAGCGCGTTTCGTCCTTCTGCCTTTAAGCTTACTCCTCGTCGCTTTCGCCGCCGGCACTGACGAAGCGGTAACCGGCGCCGCGGACGCTGAGAAAATGCCGCGGCCGGGCGGCGTCCTCTTCGAAATACTTGCGCAAGCGGACGATAAAGTTGTCCACAGTCCGGGTGTTTTCGATGTTCGGCTGCCGCCAGACCCGCTCCAGCAGCTCGCTGCGGCTGACGACCCGCCCTTCGTTCTCGATGAAGTAGCGCAGCAGCTTCATTTCCATGGGAGTCAAACGCAGCTCGTCCCCCCCCACCGCGACTTCGTAGGTGTCGAAATTGATTCGGGCACGGCCGAATTCATAGCAAGTGCCGGCCGCCTTGCCGGCCGCCGGAGGGCCGTCGCGCCGCCGCCGGCTGAGCAGGTTGCGGACCATCGCCAGCAGCTCATCCAGGTCGAACGGCTTTTGCAGGTACTGATCGGCCCCCACGTCGTAGCCGCGGATGCGGTCCTCGGCCAGCGTCCGGGCGCTGAGCATCAGGACCGGCACCGCGTTGCCCGCCTGGCGCACCGCCTCGCACACGGCGTAACCGCTCATCCCAGGCAGCATCAGGTCCAGGATCACCAGGTCGAAACGCGAGGGATCCTCGGAGATCATCCGCAGGGCCGTGGGGCCATCCTGGGCGAGACTCGCCGTGTAGCCCTCGGCCTCCAGGTTGTAGCGGATGCCGATGGCCAGGTGCCCCTCGTCCTCGACCACCAGCACGTGCTTTGCGTCGTCTGCCATATACTGCCAAGCATCCACGAAAGCTGCGGCGCGGACAATCAGGTGGGCGCGGCCACGCTCTCCAGGGGGTCGCTCGGCTGCTCGACAAGTTGCCGGCCAGGCAGCTCGACTTCGAAGACGGTGCCGGGATGCGGGCCGCGGCCGCGGACCGTGATGGTGCCTCGCATCCGCTTCACGAGCGTCCGCACGATGAACAGTCCCAAGCCCGTGCCCGTCTGCGCGCGTTCCAGCTCGCTGCCCAAGCGCACGAAGCGGCCGAAGATCTTGCGTCGCAGCTTGGCGGGGATGCCGGGCCCGTTGTCTGCGATCCGCGTGATCACCTGGCCGCGCCCGTTGGCCCACGACTGCACGGTGACCTGCGCTTGCGGTCCCCCGTACTTGACGGCATTGTCGATCAGGTTGCGAAACACCATCTCCACGTCGATCATCCGCGCACGGACCACGCTGGGGGCCGCCTCCAGCAAAACGGTCTCCGGCGGCAAGCGGTGCCGCGAGCAGACGGTCTTGGCGCAGCTTTCGAGCACCGGCTCCAGCGCCACCTCGACCGCTTCGTTGTCCAGCGGCAACTGCTCCAGCCGGGCGGCGTCGAGCATGTGGTTGATCAGCGAATCGAGGCGGTCCAGGTCTTCCAGCATGAAGCGGTAGAAATCGGCTTGCTGCTCCTCGGTGACGCTGCGCCGCGAAAGAGTCTGCAGGTACAGCTTCAGCGAGGCGATGGGACTCTTGAGCTCGTGCGTGACGCTGTCGATGAAGTTCGCCTGCCGCTGGTTCAGACTGATCTGCTTGACCGAGATCGTCAGGTACAGAATCACGCCCACCAGCACCAGCACCAAAAACGTGGTGCCGACGGCCAGCAGCGTCCAATACCGCAGGGCCAAAAGCACCCAGCCGATGATCAGCGCCACCAACAGCACGATCATCACCACGCCCAGCGTGATCGGCCAGCCCAAGCTTCGGCGCGGCATCGACGGCAACTCCTTCCTCCCAAGGTCCCAATTTTGAGCCTATCCGCGGCGGCCCGCCAGTCAAGCTGGCCGCAAGTTTTCGGTCTGGGCGAAATCCGCCCGGCGTGCCGCTACAATCGAGCCCATGCCGCAAGTTGTTCTCAAACCGCGCAAAGCCCGGCCATTTCACGGCCGGCACCCCTGGGTGCTCGATTCGGCCATCGAACGCGTCGAAGGCGGACCGGCCAACGGCGACGTGGTCGACCTGGTCAGCGACCGGGGGCAGTGGCTGGCCCGTGGCGTTTTCAACGGCCGCAGCCGGATCCGCGTCCGCCTCTACACCTGGACCGAAAGCGAGAACCTGGACGAAGCGTTTTGGCGCCGCCGGCTGCAAACGGCGCTGCGCTGGCGAGAGCGCTGGCTGGGCGCCGACGACGCCGCGGTCCGCCTGGTTTACAGCGAGGCCGACGGTCTGAGCGGCCTGGTAGTCGATCGTTACGCCGGCCACCTGGTGCTGGAGGTGACGGCCCTGGCGATGGCGGCACGCCTGGACGCGATCAAGCCAATCGTGGCCGATCTGGCCCGCCCGCGCGGCATCGTGCTGCGGACCGAGCGCGGCGCCGTCAAGCTCGAGGGGATCGAGCTGCTGGAGGGGACCATTTGGGGCGAGCCGCCCGCAGGGCCGGTGTTCATCAGCGAGCATGGCATTCGCTACGGCGTGGACCTGGAGACGGGCCAGAAGACCGGTTTTTACCTGGACCAGCGCGATAATCGCAAGGCGGCCGCCGGGTACGTGCAGGGCCGGCGGCTGCTCGACCTGTTCTGCTACAGCGGAGGGTTCGCGCTGTGCGGCAAGCTGCTGGGCGGCGCCGCCGAGGTGTGGGGCATCGACACCAGCGCCAAGGCGATCGCGCTGGCCAAGGCGAATGCCGAGTTGAACGGCGCCTCGCAAATCCGCTTCGACGTGGGCGACGCGTTCCAGTCGCTCGAGTCGCTGCTGTCCGAGAATCAACGCTTCGGCGCCGTGGTGCTCGACCCACCCAAGTTCGCCCGCAACCGCCAGGCGGTCGAGCAGGCCCTGCGGGCTTACCACCAGTTGAACCGGATGGCGGTCGAGCTGCTCGAGCCCGACGGCATCCTGGTCACGTGCAGTTGCTCGGGGCACGTAAGCCGCGAGGATTTTCTGCACCTGCTGGCCGGCGTGTCGCAACGGACAGGCCGGCAGATCCAAGTGCTCGAGCAGCGCGGCGCCGCCGCCGACCACCCGGTGAGCGCTACCTGCCTGGAGACCGAGTATCTGAAATGTTTCATCTGCCGCGTGGTCTAGTACCTTCCCGCACACGCGAT
This sequence comes from Pirellulales bacterium, assembly GCA_040877345.1. Lineage (GTDB taxonomy): Bacteria > Planctomycetota > Planctomycetia > Pirellulales > JAICIG01 > JBBDNX01. The sequence continues at coordinate 1,003 of JBBDNX010000566.1, read as the reverse complement.
TCGCCTGCCGGAGGAAGCAACATGAAGCGCCTGCCGATCGGACCTCTGTACTATGAATTCAGCCGCCACAACGAGCCGCGGACCAGGATCCAGCCCGGCGAAACGCTGCTCGTCGAGTCGCAGGACGCCTTCTCCGGCCAGGTCCGCACCAACGACGACCGCCGCGACAAGAGCAAGATCCCCTTCGGCAACCCGCAGACCGGTCCCATCTGGGTCGAGGGGGCCAAGCCGGGCGACGCCTTGGCCGTGACGATCCACGAAATCCGCCCCAGCCTGGCTGCCTGCTACACGCGGACCAGCGACCCCAAGCAGCTCGCCGAGTGGCTCGGCGACGACTGCCCGCATGGCACGCACGTCTGCCCCATCCGCGACGGCCTGGTGTACTGGAGCGACTCGATTACGATCCCCTACGCCCCCATGCTCGGCTGCATCGGCACGGCGCCGGCCACCGGCGTGCCGACCACGGGACCCGCCGGCCCGCACGGCGGCAACATGGATATCATCGAGACCTGCCCCGGCAACACCGTCTTTCTGCCGGTCTACGTACGCGGCGGCTACCTGTACCTGGGCGACGCCCACGCGGCCATGGGGCATGGCGAGCTGTCGGCCAGCGGCCTGGAGATGCCGGCCGAGACGGTGATCACCGTCGAGCTGGTCAAGAACAAGCGGCTGGCTTGCCCGCGCATCGAGGCGCCCGACGAGATCATGACCATCGCCACCGGTTGTCCCATGGAGCGCGCCGTTGCCGAAGCGTACGCGCGGTTGATCCTCTGGATGGAAGAGGAGTATGGTTGGCAGCGCTGGAAGGCCTACGATCTGTTGACGCACGCCGGCCGCATCTCCGTCGGCTACTACGCCATCGGCACCGTAGCCGCCAAGATCGACAAGCGCTACTTGTGAAGGGACGAAAGGTGAACTGGAATCGTTGCGGCGGTCGGTGCAGCGAGGCCAACCGTTCGGCGGCGAATCGTGGTGCGAACGGATCGTCAAGCGATTGGGTCTG
>JBBDNX010000565.1:0-15310 GCA_040877345.1 Pirellulales bacterium | reverse complement strand
TTCGTCAGATGGAGGTTTTTGCCACTCTGTTCGAGCCGAACCTGGACGAAGAGCAGCTTATCGAGCAAGCATACGACAAGCGCGCCCGCCAGATTGCCCACCGCATGAACGAGGAAGAAGGAGTGCCTCAGTGAACGACGCGACAACGATCGAAGAAAAAAAGACCATCACATTGTTTACCATCGGGTTCACGGGAAAGTCGGCGAAGGAGTTCTTTGAGAAACTCGGCCGCGCCGGTGTGCGCCGTGTCGTGGATACACGCCTGAACAACGTGTCGCAACTCGCCGGCTTCACGAAGAAGCGCGATCTCGAGTATTTCCTGCGGGCCGTCGCGGACATCGACTACGTCCACGAGCTGCAATTGGCTCCCACGAAGGAGATCCTCGACGGCTATAAGAAAAAGCGGATCGACTGGGACCAGTACGAGCGGTCTTTCCGCCAACTCATGGAATCGCGTCAGCCCGATAGGCGGCTCAGTCCGGATGAGCTTGACCACGCTTGCCTGCTTTGCAGCGAACCGACGCCGGATCGTTGCCATCGCCGCCTGGTTGCCGAGTACCTCAAAGCGCATTGGGGAAATGTGGACCTCCAACATCTGTAGAGAGGCAAGGGTCGCATGGCTCGCCTCGTGTGTCTGGCGAACTCGGAGAGGCCCGGCGGGCAATGTATCGCAGGGATCGATTTGGACTCCGGAGAATGGATTCGGCCGGTGCCGCGCGATCTCGACGCCGTCCCAACCGGCAGGTGCATCGTGGGCGAGAGGTTGCTCACGCCGCTTGATGTATTCGTCGTGGATCTGGCGCGGCCCAAGGAGGCCCAACGTTTTCAACGCGAGAATCGGATCATCAAGAACTGGAACTGGTCCATCGTCGGCCGACTCCGCAAGGGCGACTTGCCGCGCTATTGTGACGATGCAGCACCTATCTTGCACAGAAAGAACGACCGCGTATCGCCGCGCGTTCTCGAAAAACTGCCACCGGAGCAATGGGCTTCTCTTCAACTTGTCAAGCCGCAAAGGCTCATGTTTGAACATGACTATTGGGACGCGCATCGCTGGCGTGCCCGATTCCAAGACGCAGCCGGAAACGAATATTCCCTTAGGATTACTGATGCCAGCACCACGCGGCGATTGGAAGGTGGCGACCGAATTAGCAGCCAGAGCATTCTTACCGTCAGCTTGGCGAAACCCTGGGCTCCTCCCGATGGATCGAAGCCCGAACTCTGTTATAAGATTATCGCCGCGGTAATCGAAGTGTAGTTTGCAAGTATCAATTCGTAACGAACCGAGTTGTGCAAACTCGGTCGGTCGGAGATTACTCCAATTCAACACATGAATCCGTTCGACTCTTTGGACCGGCGGACGTTCCTGGCTCGCTCGGCGGCCTGGGGGGCGGCCTCGGCCGGTTTGGCGCTCGCCCCGGCGCCAGCCCGCGCGGCGGATTCCACCGAGCCCCTCGACGTGGGGTCGGAGACGCTGTTGTTTCTCGACGATTGGATCATCGAGCATAGCGAGGGACTCAATCGCCGGCTGCACGCGCCGGCCAAGCAGGGCCTGATCAAAACGGCCGATGGCCGGGACTGGGACAGGGGCGACGTCTACCACGGCAACATCGTTTGCCGCGACAAGGCCGGCCGCTTTCACATGACCTACCGCTACATCTGGTCGGACCCCTCCGTGCGCGATCTGCACCCCGGCATCGGCGACGACAAGGCGCACTGGTTCCGCGAATCGACGGCCTACGCCACCAGCGACGACGGCGTCCACTGGCACCGCCCGACGCTAAGACTGCTCGATGGCCCCGCCGGTTTCAGACCGGTCGAGGACTTCCCCTTCGAGATCCCGGCCGGACTCTCGAAACAGAACAATCTCGGCTGCCCGTTCGATTTTATTTACGACCTGGCGGCCCACGGCAATCTGGCCCAACCCGACAGGCGGTTTCTGCTGCGCGTCGTGCGCCGCGAAGACACGCACCCCTTTGCGGCCGCCGTCGAGTCGCAAATGTACTACGCGGCCGATTGGCCGGACTTCGCCGGCGACCCCCACTGGCGCGAGCGGCTGACTCCCCTTCCGGGCGCCAGCCTGTCGCCGCGCGGATTCAAGGCACTCTCCGGCTACGACCACCGCCAGCAGCTTTGGTTCGTGGTGGGACAGGATACGATTGCCAACTGGAGACCGCGCGGTGGCCGCGACGTCGCGCGGTTCACCTCGCCCGACCTGGTCGCCTGGCAGGGGCCGGAACTGGTGCTCGCCGTGGCCGACGACGAGTCGCGCACCGCCACCGACTGGGTCGAATACATGGACATGACCGCCTATCGCGTGGGCGGTCCCCAAAGCGGCCTCTGGCTGGGCCAGCTTGTGGTGTTTCATTCGGACCGCAGCAGCGAGCAGTTCATGATGCCCACCATCCCCGACGTCTGGCGCAAGGGAACGACCGAGCTGCGCCTCGTCACCAGCCGCGACGCGGGCAAGACCTGGCAGCCGGTCGCGGGTAAGCAAGTTTGGCTGCCCCATCATACAGACGAGCATGGCTTCGACCGCCTGGTCTTTTCGAGCTGCCCCGTCAGGGTGGGCGACGAATTGTGGTTCTACTACTCCGCCTGGGACGGAGACCACCTGGTGTTCAATCGCGACGGCTCGCTGTTCAAGCCGGGCTTTATCCGCCGGGGCCGCACGGCACGCGCTACTTTGCGGCTCGACGGGTATGCGAGCCTGCAGGCCGGGCCCGCCGGCGGACGACTGACCACGCGGCCGCTCATGGCCAACGGCCAGGACTTGGTAGTCAACGTGGACGCGCCAAAAGGGGCACTCAAAGTTTCGCTGGAGGACCCATTTGGCCAGGCTTACCCGGGCTTCTCCGCCGGCGATTGCATTGCCGCCGGCGGCGACAGCGTGAGGCTGGCGGTGCGTTGGCGGGATGGAAACCACCCAACCGGCCTGGCCGGAAAACCGGTCCAGGTCAGAGTCCAACTCGCCGCTGGCCGGCTCTACAGCCTTGCTTTCGCGAACGACGCCGAGACATAAAGCCACTGGGTCGAAGAAAAAAACTCCGCTTTGCTGAACACAACGTCTGGAGATGTTCTTCCGGTGAGGGCCGACGGCCAGCTCGACTATCGTCCCACCGCGCGCCGGCCCATCGCCGGTCTCTTCCGCCGCACGGCCGAGTCGGCGGTTCGACTCTGCCTGCGGGCCGGCATCCACGCGGATGCGGTTTCTTACGGCTCGATCGTGGCCTCGGCGGCCGCGGCGCTCTTGTTCTGGCAGTCGGGACAAGCCGCCTGGCTGCTGGTCCCGGCCGCCGTGCTCTGCTACGTGCGCCTGTGGCTCAACATGCTGGATGGCATGGTCGCGCTGGCCTCAGGAAAGGCCAGCCTGCGCGGCGAGATCCTGAACGACTTTCCCGACCGGATCTCGGACGTACTGATTTTTGTGGGCGCGGCGCATAGCGGGCTTTGCCATCCGGCCAGCGGTTATTGGGTGGCGATTCTTGCGCTGTTGACCGCCTACTCCGGCACGCTGGGCCAGGCCGTGGGAGTTCAGCGCGAGTTCAGCGGAACCATGTCCAAGCCGTGGCGAATGGTCGCTCTGCACGTAGGTTCATGGATTCTGCTGGCCGATCTTTGGTGGGCCGGATGGACCAGCTCCTGGCGGCTCAGTATTCTCGACTGGACTCATCTCGTGATTATCGCCGGCTGTCTTCAAACCATCTTCGTGCGGCTCGCTCGCATCTTGCGCGCGCTCGAGAAGCGCTCTTCCAGAGAGGGAAGGCCGTAATCGAAACAGGGCGCGATTTGCACGCGGCTTCGTAACTTGCTCGCAGCTTCGTAACTGGACGGAAAACATGTCGCCGCGGATGGCGCTGGAAAGCGAGATCTTCCGGGCTTACCTGGCAATCGTCATCGGCCTGCTCTTGCTCGGCGGAGCCACGCTCGCCGTACTCCGCTGGATCGCAAAACGCAACGTGCACCACGCCTGGCAAGCCTTTCAAGGCTGGCTGATGATGGCCCCGGCCGTGCTGGCCGCCCTGTTCCTGGGACGCGTGGCGGGCATCCTCTTCATCGTCGCCCTGGCGACCTGTGGATTTTGGGAATACGCCCGGGCTACGGACCTGGCTCGGGACCGCGCCATCAGCGGCGTGGTCTTCGTCGGCATCCTCGGCATGGGCGGCATCGCGCTGGCCATCGATCCTTTCCTCGGCCTGCCAGGCTGGTACGGCATGTTCATGACGTTGCCGGTTTACGTGATCGCCGCCATTTTGCTGGTCCCGATCATTCGCAACCGTGCGGTGGGGCAACTGCAAAATGTCGCGCTGGCCGTGCTGGGGTTCGTTTACATCGGCTGGATGTTGGGGCACCTGGCGTTTCTGGTCAACTCCCGCCATGCCTACGGATACCTATTGTTCCTCTTCTTCGCCGTCGAGTCCAACGACGTGGCGGCCTACTGTTGCGGCCGCCTGTTCGGGCGGCATCCGCTTCGCGGCAACATCAGCCCCAAGAAGACCTGGGAGGGCTCTTTCGGCGGCCTGGCCGTATCGCTGGTGCTGCCCTGGTTGCTGTGGTTCTCCTTTCCACATTTCGGGGCTTTGGAATTGATCCTGACCGGGCTGATCGTCGGTATTGGCGGCCAGTTGGGGGACCTTTCGATCAGCATGATCAAGCGCGACGTGGGCCTCAAGGACATGGGCAGCGCCATTCCAGGCCATGGCGGAATCCTGGACCGCATCGACAGCTTGATCTACGTCGCCCCGCTGTTTCTTCACATGGTTCGCTTTTTTCACGATTTGTACTGAACAAGGGCGCCTTTATGGCACCCGCAGTTGGAAATGATCGCCCGTGTGCTCAGCAACCGCGAGGGCCGGCCCTGGGTCATGCGTCAAAGTTTCGCTGGAGGACCCATTTGGCCAGGCTTACCCGGCTTCTCCGCTGACGATTGCATTGCCGCCGGCGACGACGACGTGGCCTTGGCCGTCCGCTGGCGCGATGGCCGCCCGGCAGGCTTCTTGGCAGGCAAAGCGGTCCGAATCCGCTGTGAACGGACTGCCTGGGAGCTGTACAGCTTGTCTTTCGCTGTATAGCCTGACTTTCCAGGAATGAGGCCCGAATCGTGAACTCCCGGCTCCCTTAAGCGGGATTGCTCCTTGCCTTTGCATCCTTTTCGTAAAGGGGTTGCAATCCGCTCGTTTTCGGGCAAAATGGCGAGACTCGCGCTTTCGGGAAACCGGGCTGTCAGCTAGGCCGCTAAAGCGGCATGCAATTGGCACACGGGTTCCCGTGGGGGGGCGCGTGCGTTTCTTTCCGAAGCGGTTAGGTGGATTGAGGTTAAGCGATGGCGGAGTCTTTGAAGGTCGAGACGCGCACCTCGCGCGGCAAGCGGCATGCCAGACGAATGCGGCTGGCCGGGTCAGTGCCGGCCGTGTTGTATGGCCATGGAGAGCAGACGATCAGCCTTTCGGCCCCGTCGGAGCAGGTCAAGGCGGTCATCCGGCATGGGGCCCGCGTGGTCGACCTCCAAGGCGCGGTGTCCGAGAAGGCTTTTATTCGCGATCTGCAGTGGGACGCATACGGCATGGAGGTCCTGCACCTCGATCTGACTCGAGTATCCGCCGACGAAAGAGTGGAGGTGCAGGTCGCCGTCGAGCTTCGCGGTGAAGCGCCGGGCGTCAAGGATGGCGGCGTCGTCTCGCAACTGCTGCACGAGGTCGAGGTCGAGTGCCTGGTGACGGCGATCCCCGAAAAACTGTCGTTGAACATCAACGAGTTGAAGCTGGGCGACTCGCTGTCGGCCGGCGATATCGCCCTGCCCGCGGGCGCCACGCTGCTCTCCGACCCCGAAGCGATCGTCGTGCAGTGCGTTGAGCCCAAGCCGGAGGAGGAGGAAGCAGCCATCGTGGGCGAGGGCGCCGAGCCGGAGATCATTGGGCGCAAGCCCGAAGAGGAGGAGGAAGAGGAAGGTTAGTTGGAGCTCTGATGAAGCTGGTGGTGGGCCTGGGCAACCCCGGCCGCAAGTACGAAGGCACCCGGCACAACGTCGGGTTCGAGGTGCTGGCGGATTTGGCAAAGCGGTTTGGACAGGGCGCCGCCCGATCGAGTTTCCAGGCCGAGGTGGTCGACGCCAACCTGGGCGGCGAGCGGGTCGTGTTGTTGTGCCCGCAGACGTTCATGAACAACAGCGGGGCCAGCGTGGTGCGGGCCCGCGATTTTTACAAGCTGGAGAATCACGATCTACTGGTCATCTGCGACGACTTTAGCCTGCCCCTGGGCCGCCTGCGGTTTCGGGCCAAGGGGTCGTCGGGGGGCCAGAAAGGTTTAGAGGACATCATCCGCCGCCTGGGGGGCGACGAGTTCGCCAGGCTGCGGATCGGCATCGGACAGCCGCCGGAGAGTTGGGACCCGGCCGACTACGTGCTGGGGCGATTCGCCAAGGCCGAGCGCGCCGAGGCGGATGCCGCCGTGTGGCGGGCCGCGGACGCCGCGGTGGCTTGGGTCCGCGATGGGATTGAGAAGTGCATGAATCAGTACAATGCGTGACCAGTGCAATGCGTGACCCAGTGAACGACGTTGTGCCGCTGCAGCAAAGTTCGGGCCGTCACGTAACGAAAACCGGATTGGATCCACGAGGAGCTTGATTTTGGCGCAGAACGTTTACGAAGGCTTGTTCATACTGGACTCGAACCGCTACGGGCGCGACGCCGCCGGCGTCTCGGGCCAGGTTGCCGAAATGGTCGCAAAGTATGATGGAGAAGTCCTGGTCAGCCGGCTCTGGGAAGAGCGGCGGCTGGCCTATCCGATTTCCGGACAGCGCAAGGGAACTTACTGGCTGGCCTACTTCAAGCTCGACAGCGGCCAGGTGCCCAAGATCGAGCGGGAGTGCCAGTTGAGCGAGAGCATCCTGCGGGCGCTGATCCTCAAGGTCGATCCGCGGATCGTCGACGCCTTGGTCAGCCACGCGCTGACCGCCGGCGCCGACGTGACCAAGACCCGCCGCGAGCAGCCGGTCGCCGTGGAGCCGGTCGCCGAGGAGATCGAAGAAATCGCGGAAGTGGCCGAGTTGGGCAACTGACGTTTCCCCGGGGTTTTCCCGCGTTCTTAGGCTCTAAGCAAAAAGGGGGGTGCCATGGCGAGCTACAACAGGGTGATTCTGCTTGGCAACATGACCCGCGATCCCGAGCTGCGCTACACGCCCAGCGGCACCGCCGTCTCGGAAATCGGCCTGGCCGTGAACGACCGGCGCAAGGGTGCCAACGGCGAATGGATCGAGGAAACCACGTTCGTGGACGTGACCCTCTGGGGACGCACCGCCGAAGTGGCCAGCGAGTACCTGGGCAAGGGCGCGCCGCTGCTGATCGAAGGCAGGCTGAAACTCGATCAGTGGGAAGACAAGGGCGGCGGCGGCAAGCGGTCCAAGCTGCGCGTGGTTTGCGAGCGGATGCAGATGCTGGGCGGTAAGCCCGGCAGTGGCGGTGGCGGTGGCGGCGGAGGCGCCCAGCGGGGTCAGGCCGCCGGTGGCCGGGCTCAGCCCTATGACGAATCGGAGTACGCCGCCCCGACCGAGCACTACGCCGAACCGAGTGGCGCTGCCTCAGCCAGCCAACCACCCGACGATGATATCCCGTTTTAGGCCGGCCAATTCGAGCGCCGCGGGCTGGAACGCTTCGCGGCCACGTCCGGGCGATTCGTCCGCGACAAGACCTTTGCTACATAACCACGCCCCGACCGAGATCGGGGCGCAAACGTTGCACCATCTCCATCTCCCTGGGCGCATAGCAACATGCCAACGAGCAAGCCACGCAAACGCAAACTGCCCCACCGCAACCGCCGGCTTCCCAAGGCCCCCAGCGGCGGCATCGAACTGTTGCTGATCCAGTCGGTGGACCATCTGGGCAAGCAGGGAGACGTTGTCGCCGTCAAGCCCGGCTATGCACGCAACTACCTGCTCCCGCAGGGCCTGGCCGCCATCGCCACCGACCATCACAAGCGCATGATCGACAAGCACAAGGCGCGGCTGGCGGAAATCCAGAAGTCCCGCCTGGCCGGCTTGCGAAGCCAGGCCGAGGAGCTCAGCCGCCAGAGCGTCACCATCGAGGCCAATGCCAACGACGAAGGACACTTGTACGGCTCGGTGGGCGCGGCCGAGATCGTGGCGGCCTTGAAACGCAACGACATCACCATCAGCACCGACCAGGTCCGGCTGAAGGGGCCGCTCAAGGAGCTGGGCTTGTACACGGTCAACATTCACATGGGCCACGAGATCGAGACCGAACTGAAGGTCTGGGTGGTGCCCACCGTCTCGGACGAGGGCGCGGAAGCCAAGCCGGCCAAGAGCTGATCTCTCGGGCCTTGCGGGCTGCTACAATACGCCGGCGATTAAGGAGTCAGGATGGCTACAGCGCGGCGCATTGACGAACGAGCGGGCGGCCCACGGCTGCAGTCGGAGATTCTCGACCGGCTGCCGCCGCAGAATCTCGAAGCCGAAAAAGGGGTGCTCGGCAGCCTGCTGTTGGACCCCGAGCTCTGCGACGAAGTCGCCCTGCTGTTGCGGCCCGTTGACTTCTATTCGGGCCCCCACCAAACGTTGTTTGCACACCTGCTGGCGATGCACAACGACGGCGTGCGGATCGACGTCACGCTGCTCAACGAGCGCCTGAAGAAGTGCAACGACCTGGAAGCCATCGGGGGCCTCGCCTACCTGGCCGAGGTGGCCGACTCGGTTCCAACCGCGGCCAATGCCACCTATTATGCCCAGATCGTCCGCGACAAGGCCACGCTGCGCTCGCTGATCCACGCCAGCACCGAGATCCTCCGCGACGCCTACGACCAGTCGCTCGAAGCCCGCGATATGCTCGGCCGGGCCGAGGAAAAGGTGTTCCGCATTCTCGAGGACCAGGGCACCGGCGACCTGGCGCCGCTGGAGGACGTGCTGCACGAGGCCCTCTCGCGAATCGATGCCCGGCTGGAAAAGGGGGGCGGCATCGGCGGCATGCCGACCGGCTTCACCGATCTGGACGGCTTGACCGGCGGCTTCCACGATGGCGAGCTGGTGATCCTGGCCGCGCGGCCCAGCATGGGCAAGACCGCATTGGCCACCAACATTGCCGACCACGTGGCAATCAGCGGGCTGCGGACCACGCTGTTTGTCAGCCTCGAAATGTCGCGCCTGGAACTGGCGGAGCGCATGCTTTGCGGCCATGGCCGCATCGACGGCCACAAGCTGCGCAACGGCTTCATCTCCGCCACCGACCGCAAGAAGCTGATCGAGTCGTCCGTGGCGATGAGCAAGGCGCCTTTGTTCATCGACGATACGCCCAGCCGGACGATGACCGAGATTGCCGCCACTGCCCGCCGCCTGCGCCGCCGGGAGAAGCTGGCCCTGGTGATCATCGACTACTTGCAGCTCATTGAGCCGGACAACCCCAAGGATCCCCGGCAGGAGCAAGTGGCCAAGATCGCCCGGCGGCTCAAGGGGCTGGCCCGCGAGTTGAAGCTTCCCGTGCTCTGCCTGGCCCAGCTCAACCGGCAAGCCGAGGTGACCAAGGACAACCGCCCGCGCCTCAACCACTTGCGCGAAAGCGGCGCGATCGAGCAGGATGCCGACGTGGTGCTGTTCGTGCACCGCGACGAGTATTACCAGAGCAACGACGACGACCGCTCCCGCGTGGCCGGCCAGGCCGACCTGATCATCGCCAAGCAGCGCAACGGCCCCACCGGCGACGTCAAGCTGGCTTGGCTGCAGGACTACACCCGCTTCGAGAGCCTGGCCCGCCAGCAGTACGACTTTTGAGATGAGTGCTGCTACCACCCGCCCGACCCCAACTCGCCTTGTACCCCGCGGTCAGTTCCGGTATTTCTACCCAGTCTGATCGGGCCGGGCGGCTTGGACCTGGAAGCTCTATTCTACCCAGTCTGCGCCGGCTGCCAGACTTCAGGCCGTGCCCTTCAAAGATCTCGTCTGCTTCGCGAACACCACCGAAAGGCCCTGGATGGTCGGCCGCCGCCTTGACCTGTACTTGCGTGCTTGCGCGGTCGGCCTGTTGGCACTTTCGGCCAGGGCGCCGATGGCGGCCCAGGAATCGATCCCGCCCGGACGGGTGGAGGAAGGCCCCGGCCTCCCCGGGCCTCCCGCGACGAATCTCGTGCCCGGCTTGCCCGACCCGAACAACCAACGGCAAGTCATCGACGTGCGGGTAGAAGGGCACGAGAGCATGCCCCTGCAAAGAATCAGGCGATTCATTCGGACCCGCGGCGGCCGACCGCTCGATCCCGAAGTGGTCGAAGGCGACGTCCGCAACCTGATCAAGTCGCGGCTCTTCCTGAGCGTCGACACGTCGTACCAGCCGGCGCCCGGCGGCGTGATCGTCGTGTTCCACGTCGTCGAGCGGCCCACGCTGCAATACGTCCATTACGTGGGCAACACGATCGCCGTGCGGCACCTGGATAAGCAGACCGAACTGAAGAAGGGAGACGCGCTCGATCCGTACGCGATCGAGGAAGCCCGCCGCAAACTTCAGGAGTATTACATCTCCAAGGGATTCTCCAAGGCCACCGTGACCCTGGTCGAAGGCGGCAAAACGGACGACCGCGGCGCGGTGTTCCTGATCAACGAGGGGCAAAAGCAGAAGATCCTGCGCGTCGATTTCGTCGGCAACACCATCGTCAGGGATGATCGCCTGCAGACCCAGATCGAGTCGAAGCGCCCGCTGCTATTCTTGTTCAAGGGCCAAGTCGACCGCGAAAAGATCGACGCCGACGTCGAGCGCCTGACCACGTATTACCGCAGCCTTGGCTTCTTCAGCGCGCGCATCGGGCGAGAGCTGGTATTCAACGAAAAGCAGAACTGGGCCAAGCTCACGTTCGTCATCGACGAAGGGCCGCGTTACGTCGTCCGCAAGGTCTCCTTCATCGGCCACAGCAAGTTCAGCAGCGACGAGCTGGCGGCCGGGCTCAAACTCAAGGACAACCAGTTCTTCGACCAGGCCGCCATGACCAAGGACGTGTCGCTGCTGTTGGACAAGTACGGCAGCCAGGGCTACATCTTCGCCGATGTTCGGCCCGATCCACGCTATGCCGAGGAGCCCGGCGAGCTGGACCTGGTCTACCAGGTCGCGGAAGGCGACCGCTATCGGGTGGGCCGGATCGACGTGCTGATCGAGGGCGAGAACCCCCACACGCAGCGCGACACCGTGCTCAATCGCATTTCGCTGCGGCCGGGCGACATTGTCGACGTCCGCCAGAAGCGTGCCAGCGAACGGCGGCTGCGGGCCTCGGGCCTGTTCATGAACGACCCGGCTCAGGGCATCCAGCCCAAGATCGTGTTCGGAAAGCCCAAAGTCAACGACGAGGCGATTTACGCCGAGCGACCGCCTGGCTCCGGATCATTCCGCGGACAAAGTCCTGATGGACCGCGCTGGCGGCAGCCGGCGACCGGCAGTTCCGGCGATCGGTGGATCGTCCTCTCGGTTCAGGGGCGGCTGGCCGATCGGGGCCCGCTGGTGCCCCCCCAGTCGCCGGCGGCCGCACGTCCCGCGACTGCGCCCGCGGCCGCGGCGGATCTTCAACAAAGGCCTGCTTCCAACCGGGAGACATGGTGACAGCCGAATCCAGGCAGCCCATCGACCGGCAACCCGGCGCGGCAGCCGCCCGCGTGCATCCGTGCCGCGCGTACGCGCTGGGCGTGGCGGCCGCATCGTGTATCCTGGCGGCCAGCCTGGCGCGGGCCGGCGAATCTGCCGGCCGGCCGCCGCTGACCGTGGGGCAGGTGCCGCTGAGAGCCATCGGTCCGGATTCGCGGCAGCCGCCGCGCGAGCGCCCGCAGACGGCTGGGCGCCGCGCCGCGAGTGAGCAGGCCACGCCCCGGCGAAGCATGTCGCCCGTGGTTCGGGGTCAGAGCCCCGGCGAAGCCTGGGCCGGCGAGGGGAGCCATGATGACACGCAGGCCTACTACCAGGAAGGCTCGCGGCCGGCACAGCCGTCTGGCTCGATTACGGCCGGCCAGGTCCCCATGCAGCCCACCGACCCGTATTCGTCGCCCAGCTATCCGCGCCGGGAGGCTGCCGGTCGCGGGGCCGTGGTGCCCGTACAGTACACTTCTCCCACGGCGCCGCCCAACTACATCCCACCGCCGCGAGGCGGCGTTTATGCCCCGCCCTCCACGCGATCGGTTCCGGCTGACGAACGTGTATTTGCCGCCCCCGGCGCGGACGTTCCCTTTGGCGATGGCGGCGGATACGTGGGCCCCGGCGAATTGATTCCGACCCCCGGTGAGCTTTATCCGCCCGACGTTCCCTTGTTCGAGCCCAGCATCGACTTGCAGGCGATCGCCCCCGAAACGCAGACAGGCCGGATCATGTTCGGCGTGGGCGTGAACTCCAACGCCGGCGTCGTGGGCAACATCGTCATTGACGAGCAGAACTTCGACTGGCGGCGCTTCCCCTCGAACTGGGAGGAAGTACGCAACGGCCAGGCCTTCCGTGGCGCGGGCCAGCAGTTTCGCTTGGAAGCGGTGCCGGGCAACCAGGTGTCGCGATACCTGATCTCGTTCCGCGAGCCGTACCTGGGTGGCACGGGGATCAACTTCGGGCTCACCGGCTCGTTCTTCAACCGGCGTTACCGCGACTGGGACGAAGAGCGCCTGGGCGGCCGCATTAGCCTGGGATACCAGTTCGCGCAGATCACGCCCGATCTGTCGGGCTCCGCCTCGCTGCGTCTGGAAAACGTGGAGATCAGCAACCCCCGCTTCCCGACGCCCCCCGAACTGGCCCGCGTCATCGGCGACAATGGCATGTATTCGGCCGAGTTCGCCCTGATGTACGACACCCGCGACAGCGCCTTTCTGCCCACGGAGGGAGGCCGGATCAAGCTGGCTTTCGAACAGGCCTTCGGCGACTTTGATTTTGGCCGCGCCACCGTCGAAGCACGCCGCTACTTTTTGATGCACGAGCGGCCTGACGGATCCGGCCGGCACGTGCTCACCCTGGGAACCGACCTGGGCTTTACAGGCAGCGATACGCCGATTTTCGAGAACTTCTTTGCCGGCGGTTACACCACGCTGCGAGGCTTTTATTTTCGCGAGGCGTCGCCCCGCAGCATGAACGTGCTGGTCGGCGGGCGATTCCAGTGGATCAACTCGGTCGAATATATGTTCCCCATCACGGCCGACGACGCCCTGCGGGGCGTGGTATTCTGCGACTTCGGCACGGTCGAACGAGAAGTGGAGCTGCACAGCGAGAACTTCCGTGTTTCACCCGGCGTCGGCATCCGCGTGACCATCCCCGCCATGGGTCCCGCGCCCATTGCTTTGGACCTTGCCTTCCCCGTGGCCCACGCCGACGGCGACCGTATCCAGACCGTCAGCTTCTTTGTCGGCTTCAGCCGCTGACGGTAGTTGCTGGTTGCTGGTTGCTAGTTGCTGGTTGTTGCTAGTAACAGAACAACTCGAAACCAGGAACTAGCAACCAGCAACTGCGGGCGTGCCACTGCTTGGAGGTCCCGCCCTGTCGGGACCGACAAGCAGTGCCGTCCGTTGGACTGCCGCTTCCGGAACCAGCAACCAGCAACTAGCAACCAGCAACTACTTTCGGCCCAGCAGCCGGTCGACGGCGGCGCCGATATCGGGGCTGGCCATCAGCGTTTCGCCCACCAGGATCGCGTCGACGCCCGCCGCCTCGAGCCGCTCCACGTCCGAGCGCGTGCGAATGCCGCTTTCGCTGATCAGCACGCACTCGTGCGGCACCCGCGGCCGCAGCCGCAGCGTGTGCGACAGGTCGGTCTCGAACGTCCGCAGGTCACGGTTGTTGATGCCGATCAACGTGGCCCCGGCGTCGAAGACCCGCTGCAGGTTGTCCGGCTCATACAGCTCGACCAGCGGAGCGAGCCCCAACTCCAGTGCCTCGTCGTGCAGCGAGCGGAGCTGGCAGTCGTCGAGGCACTCGGCAATCAGCAGCACGGCGTCGGCCCCGGCGGCCCTCGCCTCCAGCAGTTGGTACCGATCCAGAATAAAATCCTTGCGGAGCACCGGCAAATCGACCGCCGCGCGCACTTGCCGCAGGTAATCCAGGTGTCCCTGGAAATGAGTCTCATCCGTCAGCACGCTCAGGCAGGCGGCGCCGTGGCGCTGATATGTCAGGGCAATCTCTACCGGGTCGAAGTCCGCCCGGATCACCCCCTTCGAAGGACTGGCTTTCTTCACCTCCGCCACCAGCCTGATCGGGCCGGGCCCGGCCAATGCGGCGAAAAAATCACGCGCCCTCCCAGCGCCGGCCAGTTGCTCCAGCAGCAGCGCCTCGGGCCGCTCTAGCTTGGCCAGGGCGATCTCCCGCCGCTTGCTGGCCGTGATCTTGTCGAGAATGGTGTCCATCAAAAGGGCAACCAGGAGCCAAACCAGCCCAAAGCCTACTCTACAAGGAGGGAAAGCAGGCCGGAAGCCTACTACAAGGAGTGCAGCAGGCTGGAAGCCTACTCTACAAGGCCTCAGTGCTTGAAGTGCCGCCGCCCCGTGAAAACCATGGCCAAGTCGTGGGCGTTGGCGGCCGAAATCACCTCGTCGTCCTTGCGCGAGCCGCCCGGCTGGATCAACGCGGTCACGCCCGCGGCGGCCGCCGCCTCGATCGAGTCGGCAAACGGAAAGAAGGCCTCCGAGGCCAGCGCAGCCCCCGCCGCCTGCGCGCCCGCCTTGGCCAGCGCAATCTGCACCGAATCGACGCGGCTCATCTGTCCCGCGCCCACGCCGGCCAGCGCCTGCTCGCGGCACACCACGATCGCGTTCGATTTGACGTGCCGCACCAGCCACCAGGCAAAAAGCAGGTCCAGCCATTCGCTCTTGGTGGGGCCGCGCTTGCTCACGGTCTTCCAGTCGCCGGTCGGATCGGCGAGCACGTCGGCCTCCTGCACCAGCAGGCCGCCCGCCACGCGCCGGTAGTCCCAGCGCGGCGCCTCGGCCGCCAGCGAACCCACTTCCATCAGCCGCACGTTGGCCTTCCACTTGGGCCGCGTCGTCAGCAGTTCCAAGGCTTCGGCCGTGTAGCCGGGAGCGACGATCGCTTCGATAAACCGATCCGGCTCCACGAGCACTTCGCCCGACGGGGCGTCGACAACCCGGTTGAAGCCGAGCACGGAGCCGAAAGCGCTGACCGGATCGCCCTCCAGCGCGCGCCGCGTCGCCATGGCCAGCGCCTGCGCCTGGGCGGCGCCGCACGGATTGTTGTGCTTGATGACGGCGGCGGCCGGGCCTTCCAGTCCTCGCACGATGGCCAGGGCACTATCGAGATCGAGCAGGTTGTTGTACGAGAGCTCCTTGCCGTTCAGTTGCCGAGCCGATACC
>JBBDNX010000564.1:0-2760 GCA_040877345.1 Pirellulales bacterium | reverse complement strand
ATGATACCGCCCAGCCGGGGAAGACCGTGACGCTTGCCGTTGACTTGTCGGGGCTGATTCATGCGGGCGTGCTTACAGTTTGTGGCCCGGAGAATCAGCAGGAGCTGGACGGGTTCACCCAGTATGCGATGGTTTTCCGCTCGGACGGGGAAGCGATGTGTCTGGCTCTGGCCGAACAGCGGAAGTGGGTAGTGGCCACGGACGACCGCAAAGCGATCCGCGTCGCGAAGCAAGCGGGCCTGAGGGTGGTGAGCTGTCCAGAACTGATCAAAGCATGGGCTGATGCCACTGGGGCGGATCCGGCCGCGCTAAACAAGGTCTTAGAGGACATTGAGCTGCTCGCTCAGTTCAAGCCGAATCCCTCCATGCCCGAGTACCAGTGGTGGGTCGATGCTTGAAGGCAGGGGTCAGAAGGCAGAGGTCAGAAGGCAGAAGGCAGAGGTTCCGCCTGCGGCGGACCTTCGGCCCAGGCGGTACGGCACATCCGGGGGCGCCGGGATGCCCGCTACGATATGGAGACGACAGCAGAGACGGCCTGGGAAGGCCGTCCTACCTGACTGCTGGCCGCCGACCACTGACCACTGCTGGTCAGTCGGTCTCGGGGGCTTCGTGGATCAAGCTGCGCAGATGCGCTGCGGGGATGCTTGCTTCGTCCGTCCATGTCGCCCCATCCCCCCTTCGCCCCATCCCCCCCTCCTCCGCCCGGACGCTCCACCAGCCATCTTCGAAGATCAGACGCGAGCCGCCGGGAGGATGATACCAGAGGGCGAACTCGCGCTCGGCCGCGTGGCGGCGGAGGGAGCCAACGAGAGACACGACGAATACGAGACAGGCAAGGGGAGCCATCAGGAGCAGATAGACGCGGGCGATCAGGAGCACGCGGTCGACGAAGAGCCACTGGGCCAGGGCGATGGCGGTGAGGATGTTCATGATGACGTGGACCTCGCAGGACTTGCGGGCGAGCCAGGCGGCAAGCGGTAACGGGCGGCGGGGGATCGGCGGCGGCGCAGATGGCCGGGCACCGCCGCCACCAATCACTTCAAGCTGGCCACGCACGCGCTTGAGCCGCTGAACAAAAGCCTTGTAACGCGTGTCGGATACCAGGCCGAGACATAGGAGGGAGAGGCCCCAGATAAGGCCGAGGAGAGGCCAGAGTTGAAAGGCAGGCGGGTGAGCGGCGGCGCCGGCCAGGCCGCAGCCGGCGCCCAGAGGGATGAGCAGGTTGAGCGTGTGGTGCATCAGGTAGTCGAGCTGCACGCCGTCGAGCGAGGCCGTGCCATGGTAACGGGCCAGTTGGCCGTCGACGTGGTCCAGCAGATACCAGAGCTGCAAGAGGAAGGCGGCCGCCAGCCAGCCGGCCACGCTGCCGGAGGAGAAGAAGGCCGCGGCCGCCAGGCCGCAGAGCCAGGCGAGACAGGTGACGGCGTGGGCCGAGAGGCCCCAGCCGACGGCGACCCAGGTGACCCGCAAGGCCAAAGGGCGGCTGATGCGGCGGGCCATCCAGTTGCCGACGATGCGATGGTCGGGTTTTTGACAGCGGCGCTGGAGTTCGAGGAGCGACGAGGAAGGGGGGAGCGGGGGAAGGGGGGAGCGGGGGACGGAGTCCGGCGGGGCCGGATGTGTGGCAGAGGATGAAAGATTAACAGGGGGCATCGGACGGGGAGGAAGGCACAATGCAGAAGGACGAAGACGAAGGACGAAAGGCAACGGCGCACGGAGTGTGCCTGCTACTTTGTGGCTACTTTACGGCACGTGACGCGGAGCGCGAAGACGACTTTATGGACAGTGGTTAGAAAGTACGGACGACGGCCCGAACTCTGGCGAGTCCTGCAACAGCACGTGCTGCAAATGCGCCTGCGGCGGAATCACTGACCACTAACCGCTCGCCACTAACCACTAACCACTCCCTCCTGGTGCCAGGTTTGTTTCCAGCCGCCATGGAGCCAGCCGTAGGAGGCGGTTAATGCCCAGGCGGCTGTGACGGCCAGGGCCTTCAAAAGGGACGACCGCCAGTCGGCGGCGGGCCAACATAGATGAACCAAGAGGGCAACGGACCAGGTGGGTATCAAGGCCACGGCCAGGCTGCCGAGATAACGGCGGCGCTCGGAGGCGCCGAGCTCGGGCCAAAGGGAAATCGCCACCATCAATACCAGGTAGACGAGGTAGGCGAGCGAAGTGGCTAGCGCTACGCCCACCAGGCCGTGGCCGGCGCTCAGCGCGAGGTGGTTGGCCAGGGCGGCAAGGCCGCAGGCGGCCAAGAGGCTGGCCAGGACGGAGCGCTCGCGGTAGACCGCCACCAAGTACTGGTTGGCCGGCAGGCTGAGACCCATGGCGACCGCGCCGGGGATGAGCCACATGGCCGGCGCGACGCCGGGGCGGTAGTCGGGCAGCAGGCGGCCGAGCAGCGGGGCGACGGCGACCAGGGCCAGGCCGCTGGGCAGGGCGAGGGCGGCGGCCTGCAGCTCGCTGGCACGGGCGGCCAGGCGGGCGACCTCGGTCCGGCGGCCGCAGCGGCCGAACAGCTCGCTGTAGCGGGGGCCCATGACAATCGAGAGCATGTTGGCGAAGCCGAAGAGCTGGCCGCCGACCAGCAGGGCCAGCGAATAGCAGCCGAGCTGGTACTCGCGGTCGCTCATCGAGGCCAGGATCATCAGCTTGTCGAGCGATTGAAACAAGGTGGCGGCCGCCCCGGAGAGGAGGATCGGTCCGCCCAGGCCGATCAGCCGCACGGGCCGTCCGTCCCGCCTCAGCGCCTGCTCA
>JBBDNX010000563.1:0-2765 GCA_040877345.1 Pirellulales bacterium | reverse complement strand
CAGGAACTCGATGAAGGCCAACTGGCACTCCGCGTTGTTGATCTTGCGGCCGAACAGAGCCACGCGTGCCCCGTACTTCTGGGCCTCGCTGATCAGCTTGAAGGCGTCGTAAGTAGTGCCGGCGCCGCCCCCCAGCACGCCGACGACCAGGTGCGGGTCGTACGCCACCAGCTCCTCCATCGCCTTGGGGCCGTGGTACACCACCTTCAGGAACAACGGACGGCCCGACCGGGCTACGCCGGCCAACGCCCGGGCGATCGAGTCGTTGATGAACTGCGGCACCTGCTCCGGCGACAGCCCGCTCGGCGCATTGGGGTCGAAAACTTCCAGGAAGTGCCCAAATCCCTTGGTCTCGGCCTCCAGCCGGAAACGCCGGTACTCTTCCAACGCGGCCAGGTCCTCTTCCAGCCGGTTGTTGAACGTCATGCTGTACAGCCCGAGGTTGGCCCCGCGGGCGCGCTCCTCGGGGGCACATGCCAGGTGGCCGCACTGGATGTGGTCCAGCGCCGCGGTGCGAAAGGGCCGCGATGGCTCGCCGGCGTACGCGCCACCCCGCACGACGAAGATGTCGGTGGTGTCGTTGGCCCGCGCGGCGGGCGTCACGTGGCTCCCCTCGAACAGGCCTTCCTGGATCGCCAGCACGTCATTGGTGCTGGCCGACATGAGCATGATATCGACCAGCCCCTGCCGGACGACCTGCCGGATCTGCTCGCGGTACTCGGCCAGCGTGCGGAATCGGACTTCGCCCGCGTGCATCTCCGGCGATTGGCCCGGTGCCCCGATGCCAAAGGCCATGTCGGCGTCCTTCGCGTCGGCGATGATGAACTCCCGCGATCCCGAGGGGTCCGCGTGAATGGCCGCCAGTTTCCGGTCAAGCGATTTGTGCATGTTCCCTAGCCGTTCGTACCAGAGCGGTTCATCCGTTTTCCCGATCAGCGGGCCGCCCCAACCCGCGCCATCACCGTATCGATCGTCTGCCTGAGCACCTGGCCGCTCTTGCGCAGCGCCTGCACTTCCTTGGGCCAGAGGTCGATCTCGTGCGTGTCCATGACTCCTTCCCGGCCGACGACCGTCGGCACCGAGAGGGCCACGTCGCGGATGCCATAGCACCCCGCTTGCACGCTCGACACCGGCAGGATCCTGCGCCGGTCGAGCGCCACCGATTCGATCACCTCCTGGATCGCCAGGCCCACGGCGAAACCGGCGCCACCCTTCTTCTTGATCACCTCGGCCCCCGACCCCTTGGTGCGCGTGAACAGCTCGTTGGCCAGGTTCGGATTCCAACTGGGGTACTTCTCGAGCGGCAGCCCGGCGATCGTAGCGCTCGACCAGATCGGCACCATGCTGTCGCCATGCTCGCCCAGGATCAGGGCCGACACCTGCGTGGCCGCGGCGCCGATCCGCTCGGCAATCAGGCTCCGCAGCCGGATTGTATCCAACTGCGTGCCGAGCCCCAGCACCTGGTTCGAGGGCAGATTCAGCCGGTCGGCCGCCAGGTACGTGAGCACGTCGACGGGGTTGGAAACCACCAGCACCGTGGCATCCTTCTTGGTGCCGGCGCGGCTGATCTCGCCCAGAATGCCCATGAACAGGTCGACGTTGCGGTTGATCAGGTCGAGCCGGCTCTCGTCGGGCTTTCGACGCAGGCCGGCCGTGATGCAGATCAGGTCGCTCGTGGGGATGTGCTCGTAGCCGCCGGATACGATCGTCTGGTCGGCCATCAGCGTCGAGCCGTGCAACAGGTCGAGCGCCTGCCCCGCGACCGCCTCGGCATTGACGTCCAACAGCGCAATCTCCTTGACGACTCGGCCCGTCTGCAAGGCGAAGGCCGTGCAGGAGCCGACGAGTCCCGCTCCACCGATAATGCTGACTTTCATGCTTGTGTGTCCGTCGCTGCCGCGATCTGAATAAAATGTTGAATGGTTTGCGGACCCCGCCGCCGCTACGACCGCCCGTTCAAGGCCGCCACCACGCGGTCGGTGATGGCCTGGATTAACGGCTCCTGATCGGCAATGCCGGTAGTGCTGCCGTTGATGGCGCCCGTGGCGGCCGGCGCGGTCTGTCCGCGGCCCTGGCCCATCGGCGGCGGCGGCTCGAAGGCCTTGCGCTCGATGCCGGCCTGCTTCCAGCTATCGCGGAAGACGTCGTTGGCGCAGATGTCGCAGTTTTCCATGCCGGGCGCCAGGCGGGCGTCGCTGTAGCCCCACTGCGTCTTGAGGTTCAACAGCTCGCGCGTCTTGTCCTCGGTGAAGTAATTGATTTTGCCCAGGTCGCGGGCCAGCATCAGGATGCGGCAGTAGGCATCGAGGATTTCGGTCCACCAGTAGGCCCGCTCGACCGTCTCGCCGTAACTGACGGTGCCGTGGTTGGCCAGGATGATCGTGTTCGTCTTCTTGACGTAGGGGAGGACCGTGTCGGCAAACGCCTGGCCGCCCGGAGTCTCGTAGCGGGTGATCGGCACGTCGCCCAGAAAGACTTCGACCTCGGGCAGCACGCACTGGGGGATCGGTTCGCGGGCCACGGCAAAGGCGGTGGCGTGCGGCGGATGGCAGTGGACCACGCTCTTGACGTCAGGCCGTTCCTTCATGATCGCCAGGTGCAGCCGGACTTCGCTGGTCCGCTTGCGCCGGCCGGAGAGCTGGTTGCCTTCCATGTCGACCGTGCACAGGTCGTCCGGCTTCATGAACCCCTTGCAGATCATCGTGGGCGTGCAGAGCACTTCGTTCTCACCCAGGCGAAAGCTGATGTTGCCGTCGTTGCCGGCG
>JBBDNX010000562.1:0-2772 GCA_040877345.1 Pirellulales bacterium | reverse complement strand
ATACCGCTCCACTATAACCCAAGATATAGCTTTTGCACCCAGAGGAACCCGATCGATGAAATGCCAGGTTTGCGGCGCCGAGGCACAACCGACGGCCGCCTTCTGTCCCGAATGCGGTGCGCCGGCCCCCACGGCCGACGAGACGCCACGAGGCGCCGGACCGCCGGCGGCGCGGGCCCTGCAGGGCCGCCGCGACGCGGCCCGCGATTCGGCGGATGAGGCGGAACAAACCATTTGGGAAGGGGGCTACTCGCCCAAGGCTATGATCGGCGCCTGGGTGCTCAGCGGGACTCTGACGGTGGCCCTGGTGGTAGGCGGCATCATCCTGGCCGAGGGCGACGGGCGGATCTGGGCCGGAATCGCCGCGGCCGTGCTCTTGTTGTGGCTGGTGCAGTTGGCCCGGCTGGCGTATCGGCGGCTCAGCATCCATTACCGGCTGACCACGCAGCGGTTCTTTCACGAGTCGGGCATTTTGCGGCGAGTGACGAATCGGATCGAGACGATCGACATGGACGACGTCACGGCCGAGCAGGGATTATTCGAGCGGCTGGTAGGGGTGGGGAGCATCCACATCGTCTCCAGCGACCGCACGCACCCCGACCTGACCTTGCACGGGATCGACAACGTGAAGGAGATTGCCCACCAGTTGGACGACATGCGGCGCAAGGAGCGGATGCGCCGCGGGCTGCACATTGAGCAGGTGTGAGGTTCGTAGTGACCGCATTCATGCGGTCGCAGGTCGAAGCGAGCAGCAAGACCCGATGAATCGGGTCACTACGAACCCCTGGCTCGTAGTGACCGCATTCATGCGGTCGCAGGTTGAAACGAGTAGCAGGAGCGCGATGAATCGGGGTCACTACGAAGGAAACGGAACGAAGTCCGTTCTACGACGCAACGGAATGCATTGGGTTTTACGGCTGCTCGGCCTGACCGTCATGCTCGGCGAGGCCGCCGCCAGCGGCAGGCTTGGAGGCACTGCCCAGAGTCCAGTCGCGCCGCTGCCGCGAACTGGGGATGCTCATGCTCTTGCGGTACTTGGTGACGGTGCGGCGGGCAACCTTGAGTCCGTGCTTGTCGAGCTCCTTGACCAGCTCGTCGTCGCTGAAGGGGTTCTGCTTGTTCTCGTGGTCGATGATCTCCTGCAGCTTGAGGCGGACGGTGTCCCAGGCGACCTCGTCGCCGTCGGCGCTGAGCGTGCCGCCGCCAAAGAAGCGCTTGAGCGGAAAGATGCCACGGGGGGTCTGAATCCACTTATCGTCGACCGCCCGGCTGACGGTGGTCACGTGCACCCCGACCTTGTCGGCGATCTGTTGCATCTTCAGGGGCTCGATGTACTCCGGACCCTTGTTCAAGAACTCGGTCTGATGGTCCACGATGGCCTGCGCCACCCGCGTCAGCGTGTTGCGCCGCTGCTCGATCGACTCGATCAGCCATTGGGCCGAGTTGATCTTGCGCTTGATCCATTCCTTCTCGGCATCGGTGGCCTTGCCCTGCATCAGCAGCTTGCGGTAGTAGGGGCTGATGAACAGCGTGGGCGTCCGCCCGTCTTCCAGCACCACCTTGTAACGCCCGTCGTCGACCACCTCCAGAAAAACATCGGGCGTGACCGTGGGAGCGTGAACGTCGCCAAACACCGCGCCCGGCTTGGGATTCAGCTTCCGCAACTCGGCCAGGGCCTCGTGGATGAGCTCGATCGAGTAACCCGTGCGGCGCTCGATCACCGGCAGGCGGTTATGCTCCAGGTCCTCGAGGTGACCTGAGATCAGCGTGCGCAACTGTTCGTAGCAGTGCATTCCCGGCATCAACTGCAGCAACAGGCACTCCCGCAGATCGCGGGCCCCTACGCCGGCCGGGTCGAGCTTCTGCACCACCGCCAGCGCCTGCCGGGCCACGGCCAGCTCCTCGGGGGGGGCGGTGGGGTCGAGCAGGTCCTCCACCCGGCCCTGCATGTAGCCGTTGGCGTCGAGGCTGTAGATAATCCGCTCGGCCATCTGCCGGGTGGCGTCGTCGAGGTCGAACCAGCCGAGCTGCTCGGTCAGGTAGTCCTGCAGCGACTGGGGCCGGGCCACCATGTTGGCCATGGCGTCGTGCTTGCGGTCGGCGTCCTCGGCCAGGCGGGTGCTGGACAGACGGGGCCGCTCGTCGAACGCGTCGGGCCAATCCTCGTCGAGGTTGAGGAGCCGCTCGAAATCGTCCTGGTTGTCCTTGGTTTCGTCGACGACGAGCTCGCGTTCTTCCTCGCTGGGGGCATCGGGGTTCTCGGTCTCGACCGGCTCGTCGGGTAGATCGGGGTCCGACTCGGCTTTTTCCAGGCAGGGATTTTCGGATATCTCCTGCTCGATGCGCTCCTCCAGGGCCATGATGGGCAACTGCAGGATCTCCATCGACTGGATCATCCGCGGCGCGAGCACCTGCTTCTGGACGAGCTTCAGCTCCTGACCGAACGAAAGTCGCATGGCAACTCAAAGGGTAAGTGGCTGTCGTAGTTTAATGGGTCGAATGATCGCCTAGTAGAATTTTTGCCGCCCGGACAGGGCGTCTGCAAGGATCTCTTTATTGGCGAATTCTAGCACGCTTCCGCTGGTGATTCCCCTGGCCAGGCGGGTGATCTGGACGTCCATGCCTTCCAGGCGGTTGGCGATGTACAGCGCCGTGCCGTCGCCCTCCAGAGTGGGGTTGGTAGCCATGATCAACTCGCGAAAACCGCCGGCCCGCAGCCGCTCGATCAAGGCGTCGATCGTCAACTGCTCGGGCCCGATGCCGTCCAGGGGA
>JBBDNX010000561.1:0-15390 GCA_040877345.1 Pirellulales bacterium | reverse complement strand
GCGCGCCGATCAACTCGTCGCGCGTGCAGCCGGTGAGCGCCTCCATCTGCTTGTTCACGTCGGTTATGATGCCGCGCGGATCGGTGGTGATGAGCGCGTCAATGTTCGATTCAATGAGCGAGCGAGTGTAGAATTGTTGATCCCGCACGCGCTGATCGAGCAGCATTCGTTCGGCTTCGACCTGTTTCCGTACCGTATTATCGGTACCAATCAACAGATAGCCGATGATTCCCCCTTGATCGTCGCGGAGCGCCGTGACTGAGACGACCGCCGGAAATCGGCTGCCGTCCTTGCGGATGTAAGTCAGCTCGTAGATGTCCTCGATCCCGCGCGCCGCCTTGAAGACCAACGCCTCAAAGCCCGGGGTGATCGTGGTCCCAAGCTCTGCGCTCAGAGCTTTGGCGCGCGCAATCACCTCCTGCGGATCGGAAATGTCGGCTGGGGTTATCCTGTCCACGACCTCGATGGCCGCGTAGCCCAGCATGCGTTCGGCGCCGACGTTGAAGATTTGAATGACGCCCTTCTCGTCGGTGGCGATGCTCGAGAAGTTGGCGCTGTTGAAGATAGCGTCCTGCAAGGCGCCTGCCTTGAGCAACGCCTCTTCAGCCTGCTTGCGCGCGGTATTATCGGTGCCGATCAACAGATAGCCGATGATGGCGCTTTGATCGTCGCGAAGTGCCGTGACCGAGACGACTGCCGGAAAACGGCTGCCGTCCTTGCGGATGTAAGTCAACTCGTAAATGTCCTCGATCCCGCGCGCGGCCTTGAAGACCAAGGCCTCAAAGCCCGGGGTGATCGGGGTGGCCAGTTCCAGGCTCAATGCGGCGGCACGCGAGATTACCTCTAATGGATCGGAAATATCGGCCGGGGTAATCTTGTTCATCACGTCGGCGGCCGCATAGCCCAGCATGCGCTCGGCGCCGACGTTGAAGATTTGAATGACGCCTTTCTCGTCGGTGGCGATGCTCGAAAAGTTGGCGCTGTTGAAGATCGCGCTCTGAAGCGCCCCGGCTTTGAGTGGCGCTTCTTCCATGATTCATCCCTTCTCGAAGCAGTCGGAAAACAGTCCCTCAACGTGAGGGGTAGTGAACACGGGCAGGTTTGCAGGTCCTTGCGGTGCCAGCACGATCAAACTCTCCCCATGAGTGGCCCGAGGATCGCCACAGCTTCCTTGCCAAATGTGCCCTTCCGTGCGCCGGAGTCAGCCCCCGTGGGCTTGTCGGTTCACTCACGTTAATCACGGACCGCCTGGTCCGTTCCCGCTCCAGGTTTCCGTGGGAACGCTACCGCCTAGCTGGAACATCTGGACAATGCCGCCGGTTGTAAACGCATGCACGACGGCGCCCGTGGCCGGCTCGACTTCCGCGGTCGCCTCGGGCACTTCCATGCCCGTGATCCTCTTTATCTCCTGCCGCAGCGAGTCGGCGGAATTGGCAAACATCTGCCGGTGAAACTCCTGGATCTGAGCGGCGCCGGCCGGAGTCCTCGCGAGCGCCTTCTCGGCCGGCGACAGGGCGTCGTGTAGCGTGATGACCAGCGTGCCTTCACTGAGGACCACGGTCACGGACTTGGGGCCGTGATTGCCCGTTCGCCGCTGCTCGAAGGCGACGGCCACCTGAGCGATCTGTTGCGCCATGGTTGCTTGGACTGGTTCATTGCGGTCTCCCTGGTGGTTGGCAGCGCGCCAAGTTACCGAGGGTGAAAAAAAGCCGGCATGGCCAAACACCGTAAGGTATTCAGCCATGCCGGCTTACTCGTCAACGGGCCTCCCGGCACGGCCAGGTTGCCCTTTGTCTAGTTATCCGACAACTGCAGCGGTGTCGGTTGAAGGTTCACCCGCGCTCCGCTACTGCAATTCTCATTCTACGGGTCGGAGCGTGGAAAGCAAGTGCATAACCGTGAGTACCGTGATTACTCTCCTCCCTCGCTCGGAATCATCCTCTCCGGAAGGTCTGGGAACTGAGGGATCCCGTCGTGCTGGGGCACCCGACCGCGACTCGGAACAGGTTTGAGGCCGCCGTGAAAACGCAGGGGGAAATCGAAGCCGCGGTCTGCGAAGCGATCACCCATTTCGAGCAGGAATACATGGGCCGCGGACCGAAGGACATTCGCGCCCACCTGATCGGCGATCTCGTTCTCGTCCGACTGCGGGGCGTCCTGACCGCGGCCGAGCAGCATCTGGTCAAGTCGCTTCCTCCGAGACGACCTCGCCCACTTGGCCTTTGTTGACGACCGTGTGATTCACCAACAGGTCCTGAAGCTGGGCCGGGTAGCTGGCTTCGGCGCCGCCCCCCGCTTTGACACCAGCAGTCAGGCTGTCTCCAAACGCCCAGATGAGGCGCGATTGCGGCTCGATGGTTATTTGCGAGCGATCGCGCGCAATGACGCTGGCCAGGGGTTCACGGAACACCAAATCGGTGGGCCGAAAAACCGACAGGCGGAATCGCTGGGTATCGGGCTTGGCATATTCGATCTTCTTTTCCGCTTTGATCGTGTATACCGCCTTGGGAACGACATTGAGCTTGTCGTTCTCGTTGTAAATGCAGACCTTGATGGTCTCTTTTGAGGCGTTGAGAATCGTCGTGGCGGCGGTGGCTTTGTCTGATCGGAGCGCTGGACGGTGTTCGGGTCAAGCGGTAGATTGTACGTTCCATATCCACGGGCGCATGGCGGGAGCCGCAACGCAGGCTGCAAGAGGAATCCGAATGGCCGGTGAGATCGCGGCCGCACAAGCCCGCGAGATGGTCGACGCCGTCTACCGCTCCGACTCGCGGCGGGTGCTGGCCACGCTGATCCGCCTGCTCGGCGACTTCGATCTCGCCGAGGAGGCGCTGCACGATGCCTTCGCCTCGGCGGTGGAGCAATGGCCGCGGGACGGCGTGCCCGCCAACCCCCGGGCGTGGCTGATTTCGGCCGGCCGCTTTAAAGGCATCGACGCCGTGCGGCGCCGGGCCCGCTTCGACGCCTCGCTGGCGGAGTTGGCTCAGCGGCTGGACTCCGACACGGGCGCCGCCGCATGGCAGGACGCCGAGGACGCCCTCGACGACCGCTTGCGGTTGATCTTCACTTGCTGCCATCCCGCCCTGCCGCCGGAAGCCCAGGTGGCGCTGACGCTGCGCGAGGTATGCGGCCTGACGACCGAGGAGATTGCGCACGCCTTCCTCGTCGCTGGTCCCACGCTGGCCCAGCGGATCGTGCGCGCCAAGGCGAAAATCAAGGAGGCGAGGATTCCCTATCAGGTGCCCCAGCGGGCCGACCTGCCTGACAGGCTGGATACCGTGCTGCAGGTGATCTACCTGGTGTTCAACGAGGGGTACTCCGCCTCGACGGGCGGGTCGCTGACGCGGCCGGACCTGTCGGGCGAGGCGATCCGCCTGGGGCGGCTGCTGCTGGAGTTGCTAGCCGAGCCCGAGGTGGCCGGACTGCTGGCGTTGATGCTGCTGCACGAATCGCGGCGCGTGGCCCGCACCTCGGCGTCGGGCGAGCTGGTTCTGCTGGATAACCAGGACCGGTCGCTCTGGAACCGGGACCAGATCGCCGAAGGGCAGGGGCTGGTGCGGCGGGCACTGGCATCGCAGCGGTTCGGCCCGTACACGATTCAAGCAGCCATTGCGGCGGTGCACGCCGAGGCAGCCAGCGGCGCCGCGACGGATTGGGCCCAGATCGCCGGGCTCTACGACGTGCTGGCCCGCGCCGAGCGTTCGCCCGTGGTGGAGCTGAACCGGGCCGTCGCCGTGGCCATGCGGGATGGTCCGGAGGCGGGCTTGGCCCTGATCGACGCCATTTTGGCCGGCGGCGACCTGGCGGACTACCACCTGGCGCACTCGGCGCGGGCGGACCTGTGCCGGCGGCTGGGGCGAACTGCGCAAGCCCGGGCCTCCTACGAACGGGCCCTGGCCCTCACGCGGCAGGAGCCGGAGCGGTGGTTTCTCGAGGGACGGCTGCGCGAGCTGCCGGACTGAACTGCGCGATGAAAGATTTCCGGGGGCTTGGCAGACTCCTTGTCGATTCCGGGCTCCGCCGAACGACTATAGAGTGTTAGCAGCAAATCACCCTCATTCGGAGAATCAATAGCCATGAAATACATGTTGCTGGTTTACAGTGACGAGCAGGCCTGGAGCGAGGCCGAGCGGGAGCATTGTTACGCCGAGTCGATCCAGCTTGCGCAACGGCTCCAGTCGAACGGGCAGTACCTGGCCGCCAACCCGCTGCACCCGGTATCGGCGGCAACCAGCGTCCGGGTGCGCGACGGCAAACGGCTGGTGACCGATGGTCCGTTCGCGGAGACGCGTGAACAGCTCGGCGGGTACTTCCTGGTCGAGGCCAAGGATCTCGACGAGGCGATCGGCATCGCCGCGCGTATTCCCGGGGCCCGCCTGGGCACGGTCGAAATCCGGCCGGTCCTGGAAATGCCCGGCCTGCCGGCGGCCGAGAACAACCGGGCGAGCTTCAGCCGCTCGCCAGCCCAAACTGAGAGCTGACGAAGCCCGGCACGATTGGCCCTTACTTCAAACGACGACCCTCACGGAACCTCGGCTCATGCCCAATACTCCAACCGCCCCCGTCTCGAAGAAAATGCTCTGGGCCGGACGCGTCATGAGCGGCCTCCCGGTGGCGATGCTGCTTTTCAGCGGCGTCATCAAGCTGCTGCAGCCGGCGTTTGTCATGGACGAATTCGTTCGGCTCGGCTATCCCGGGAGCCTTGTTCTGGGGATCGGCATCCTCGAGCTGGCCTGTACGGCCATCTACGTAATTCCGCGCACGTCCGTTCTCGGCGCGATCTTGCTGACGGGCTATCTGGGCGGAGCAACGGCCACCCATGTGCGCGTCGGCGATCCGTTCTTCGGCCCGGTCGTGCTCGGCGCGCTGGTCTGGGGAGGGCTGCTCTTGCGCGATGCCCGGCTCCGCGCACTGCTGCCCCTGCGAAGTTAGCGTGCGTTGAGAGAGTTCACCCTGAATGAGAAGGAGTCAGCAATGAGCGGGGTACGAGTCCTGGTCGGCACGCGCAAGGGCGCGTTCGTCCTGACGGCGGACGGCAAGCGCCAGCGGTGGGATGTCAGCGGCCCGCACTTCGGGGGCTGGGAGCTCTACCATCTGAAGGGCTCGCCCGTGGACCCCGACCGAATCTATGCGTCGCAGTCGAGCGGCTGGTTCGGGCAGTTGATTCAGCGCTCCGACGACGGCGGCCGGACGTGGGAGCCGGTAGGTAACGAGTTCGTGTACGATGGCGTCCCGGGCACTCACCTCTGGTACGACGGCACGCCGCACCCCTGGGAGTTCAAGCGAGTCTGGCATCTGGAACCATCGCTGACCGATCCGGACACCGTTTATGCAGGTGTGGAAGACGCGGCCTTGTTCCGCTCGACCGACGGCGGACGGACGTGGCAGGAGCTGTCGGGACTGCGCGGACACGGCTCAGGGTCGTACTGGCAGCCGGGCGCCGGCGGGATGTGCCTGCACACGATCCTGCTGGATCCGAGCGATCCAAAGCGGATCTTTATCGCCATCTCGGCCGCCGGCGCGTTCCGGAGCGAGGACGCCGGCCGCTCGTGGCGGCCGATCAACCGTGGACTGAAGTCCGAAGGCATCCCCGACCCGAACGCCGAAGTCGGCCACTGCGTTCACCGCATCGCCATGCACCCGTCGCGGCCGGACGTGCTGTTCATGCAGAAGCACTGGGACGTCATGCGCAGCGACGACGCCGGCGAGTCGTGGCAAGAGGTTAGCGGGAACTTGCCGACCGATTTTGGGTTCGCGATCGACGTTCACGCGCACGAGCCGGAGACCGTCTACGTCGTCCCGATCAAGAGCGATTCGGAGCATTATCCGCCCGAGGGAAAGCTGCGCGTGTACCGCAGCCGCACGGGTGGAGAGGAGTGGGAACCGCTCACGAAAGGCCTGCCGCAGCGCGACTGCTACGTCAACGTGCTGCGCGACGCGATGGCCGTCGACTCGCTCGATTCGTGCGGCGTGTATTTCGGCACCAGCGGCGGGCAGGTGTACGCGTCGGCCGACGCCGGCGACAACTGGGCCGCGATCGTGCGGGATCTTCCGCCCGTGGTGTCCGTCGAGGTCCAGACACTGCCATGATCCGAGTGGTGCTGCCGCAACATCTACGGACGCTGGCGCACGTGAGGGGCGAGGTGCAGCTCGACGTCGAGGGTCCGGCCACGCAGCGTTCGGTCCTCGACGCGCTTGAAGCCCGTTATCCGATGCTGCGGGGGACGATCCGCGACCACGTCAGCGGTCGGCGCCGGCCGTACTTGAGGTTCTACGCCTGCCAGCAGGATCTTTCGCACGAGCCAGCCGACGCCCCGCTGCCCGAGGCGGTCGCGTCGGGGACGGAGCCTTTTCTGGTCGTTGGCGCCATGGCCGGCGGTTAGCGGGGACTGGAATGGTCGATCTCCGCGTTGCCCACCTCGGGATGGTAGTGCTTCGCCAAGGCGCTGGTGTCGAGGAAGTCGCCGGGCATCAGCTCCGCTCGTCCCGTTCTCTGCGGAAGTCTTCTGCCATTGAGCCGGTGATCTTAGCCAGGCCGGCGCGAACTTGTTCGAGCGTGACGGACTCATCGGCTTGCGTTTCGAGGTAGCGCAGAAATATAGTGTCCAGCCAGTCCGCCTCCTCCTGTTCGGACACGGTCACCGTCACCTGCTGGTGCTCCTTGAGCGGCAACGGCTCCAACGGCCGCAGCACACCTTTCTCGTAGACAGCCTGAAGAATGCGGGGCATGAGACGTTCCTCCTAGCCCTCATGATATGCGGCCGAAGCGGATTGCGTCGAGAGCATTCCGAGCCGCCCTTCCCCAGCGCGGGGCGATGGATACTCTAGAGCCGGCCTCTGCCGTTCTCTTGAACACTTCCAGCCGCTTGCCGATGCCGATGCACTTCTGCGTGAGCTTTGGAAAATGAGTGCCGATCTCGACCAGACAGCGGTTCATCGACTCCTGCTTGCGTTTCGGCGCGGTTTTCATCTCGGTCAAATAGCCCAGCACCCACACCCTTGGGCGCCCCACAAGTCCGAACCCAAGGTGGGCCGCCGATGAAGGGACAGCATACCTTCCAGCCAGTGCTGGAAACCAGAAGATTGAGCGCACGCGTGCCCGGCCGCGTGATCGAGTGCGCGGCGGTGCAAGGCCGTGGCGCCGCCGTAGACGGCAACCGGCGACCAGCCGGGGCTGACGGGCAATGCCGGGGGGCCGAACGCGGAGAAGGGCCCGGCGGCATAGACGGTCTTGCCGTCGACCACCGTCAGCACGGACTCGATTTGCTTGATGCGATCCGGCGCGACTGAGAAGAAATCGTCCGACAGCACCGCCAGGTCTGCATGCTGGCCGACGTGGACCGTCCCTTTCGCGCCTTGTTCGGATGAGAACCAAGCGCCTGCCTCGGTGTAGAGGCGCAACGCCTGCTCGCGGCTGAGGAGATTCGCGTCCGGGTAGAGCGCCGTCCCGCCGACGGTCTTGCCGGTGACCAGCCAGTGGAGGCAAACCCAGGGGTTGTAACTGGCGACGCGGGTGGCGTCGGTGCCGGCGGCCACCGGGATGCCCATTCGCAGCATCTCGGCCACGGGCGGCGTGCGCTGGGCCGCCTTGGCACCGTAGCGGTTGACGAAATACTCCCCCTGGTAAGCCATCCGGTGCTGGACGGCGATGCCGCCGCCCAGCGCCTTGACCCGTTCGAGGTTCCGCGTGCTGATCGTCTCGGCGTGGTCGAAGAACCAGTGCAGCCCGTCGAAGGGCACGTCGCGGTGGACCGCCTCGAACACGTCGAGAAACCTGGTGATCGACTCGTCGTAGGTGGCGTGCAGCCGGAACGGCCAGCGGTTCGCAGCCAGGTGGCTGACAACCGCGTGCAGCTCCTCTTCCAGCGCGGCGGGCAAATCGGGCCGAGGTTCAAGGAAGTCCTCGAAGTCGGCCGCCGAGAACGTGAGCATCTCGCCGGCCCCGTTCATCCGCAAAAAGCCGTCGCCGTCGCCGGGTTTGGTCATTCGCACCCAGCGGCGGAAGTCGTCCAGCTCCTGCTGGGGCCGCTGGGTAAACAGATTGTAGGCGATGCGGACGGAGAGCTCGCCTTTGCGGTGCAGATTCTGGACGACGGCGTAGTCGTCGGGGTAGTTCTGGAATCCGCCGCCCGCGTCGATCGCGCTGGTCACGCCGAGGCGGTTGAGCTCCCGCATGAAGTGGCGCGTCGAGTTCTCCTGTTCGTCCTGAGGAAGTTTCGGCCCGAGCGCCAGTGTCTGGTAGAGGATCATGGCGTTGGGCTTGGCGACGAGCAAGCCCGTCGGATTGCCCTGCTTGTCGCGCTCGATCACACCGCCCGGCGGCTGGGGCGTGTCCTTGGTGTAGCCGACCGCTCGCAGCGCCGCCCGGTTCAACAAGGCCCGGTCGTAGAGGTGCAGAAGGAAGACCGGCGTGTCGGGGGCCGCTTCGTTGATCTCTTCGAGCGTCGGCAATTGCCGCTCGGCGAACTGGAGCTCGCACCAGCCGCCGACCACGCGGACCCACTGGGGCGGTGGAGTCCGGCTGGCTTGCTCCCTGAGCATCCGCAGCGCGTCGGCCAGCGACGGCACGCCGTCCCAACGCAGCTCCATGTTGAAATTCAGCCCGCCCCGGATCAGGTGCAGGTGCGTGTCGTTCAGTCCGGGGATGGCGGTGCGGCCTTGAAGGTCGATGACCCGGGTCCGCGGGCCTCGCAGCGGCAGGACGTCGGCGTCGCCGCCCACGGCGGTGAAGACGCCCTGCGCCATCGCCACGGCTTGGGCGTCCCGACCCCGCGGATCGAGCGTCTTGATCGACCCATGGTGCAGGATTAAATCGGGCGAAGCGGATTCGTTCATGAGGTTCACTCCTGAGGTTTTCGAGCAGGCACTTCCGCGTGCGGGTACAGCCAGCGGGCGAGGAGCCGCGTGAGCAGAGGCATGACCACCCATGTCAGAAGCGCGACCATGCAGACGGCGAAAAACAGGCTTTGCAGCCAACGCGGCCAGCGCGTCAGCCAGGGGCCGGCGACGACGCCGATGAGCAGGCTTGTCGGGTAGACCCCCAGCAAAGTCGCCAGCGCCATCTTCCAGCGAGGAAGCGGCCGAAGCGTCTGGGCGCCGGGCAGGGTAAGCCAGCTTTCGAGCCCCGTCATTTCTTCAACACATGGCTCCCGCTCCAGCAACGGTTCGATGGCCGCGCGAAACCGCACATACTCCGGCCATGCCTGAAAGCTCTGCCATTGGCCGCGCCCGGCGAACTTGATGACGACGTGGTAGTCGCGCGACGTTCTGGCCGCCGGTTTCACGACGTGAACTCCCAGGTGGCCGGGAAAGGTCAGCGACTTGGGGATGAATTCCCGGATCTGTGCCTCGAAAGCTTCCTCCCGGCCCGGCCGCACGGTGCGCACGACGTTCACGGTGACGGGCTGGTCCGTGCTCATGGCCATCCCTCCCAGACCGGCCCTAGTGTCGCTTCGATCCGGCGCGGCTGGCGGGCTGCTTGTGGACCATCGTGTAGGCATATTCGACACCCTGGCCATAGGCCCCGCCATGTTCCTTGACGATGGCGAGCACGTCGTTGTACGTCTCCTTCCGGGCCCAGTCGCGCTGGAACTCCAGCAGCACTTGCCCCGCCGTCACCGGCACGGCCCCGGACTGGACGACCCGCTGCATCGCGTAGTCGTGGGCCATGGCGCTGGTGCCGCCCGAGGCGTCCCCCACCGCATAGACCTCGTACCCGGCTTCCATGGCCTGAATGGCGGGGAAAGCCAGGCAGACCTCGGTCCAAAGGGCGGCCATCACCAGCTTCTTGCGGCCCGTCTTTTCCACGGCGGCAACGAAGGCCTTGTCCTCCCACGAATTCATGCTGGTCCGCTCGATGGGGGTCTGCTCTGGAAAAACGTCGAGCAATTGCGGCCACATCGGCCCGCTAAAGCTGTTTGTTTCGACCGTCGTGAGAATGGTGGGCACTTTGAAGACCCTGGCGGCCTTGGCCAGCAACAAGGTGTTGTTGAGCAGCGTCTGCCGGTCGATATTGGCGACGCCGAAGGTCATCTGCGGCTGGTGGTCGATGAAAATCACCGCGCAGTTTTGCGGGGTTAGCAGGCCGTGGACCGAATTACTCAACGTGGCCATCGCGGAGGCTCTCCTTTCTTTGCCGATTTCGCGGCGTGTAAAGACACCATCGAACGCTTGCCATAACTTTCCAGTAGATCAGAACAGTGCCGGGCCAACCGCCTTGCCCCGGCGGAGCAGTATAACGCTCAACCTGCCCCGTGCCACTCCGCCTGCCGGCCCAGCGGCGGACTAACGGTTCCCGCCGGAGATCGCCAGCGTTTGGCCGGTGATCCAACCGGCATCGGACGACGCCAGAAACACCGCGGCCGGGGCAATGTCCTGTGGCTGGCCGATCCGGCCAAGTGGCGTCTGCGCTTCGACCTGCTTGCGGAACTCACTTTCCGAAATTCCGGCCGCACGCACGCCCTCGGTTTCGACCATGCCCGGATTGATCGAGTTCACCCGAATGTTGCGGGGCCCGAGCTCCGTGGCAAGCGAGCGGGTCACGGCGTCTACGGCGGCCTTGGTCGCGCTGTAGACGGAAGCAGACGGCAGGGCCGCGGTGGCCGCCACCGAACTGATGTTGATGATGCTTCCCCCCGCTGGAGGGAAATCCTTGACCGCCTGTTGCGACGCGAGGATCAAACCGAGCACATTCAGGTCGAACTGCTTGTGGAAGTGCTCGGCCGTGACATTCTCGATCGGGGAAAACTCGTAGATGCCCGCGTTGTTGACCAGGATGTCGACCCGGTCAAACGCCTTCTTCGCTTCCGCGAACAGGCGGGCAATGTCGTCCTGCCGAGTCAAATCGGCTTGTACGGCGATGCCGCGGCCGCCCTGGCGGGCTATCTCAGCGACGACCCGGTCGGCCCCCTCCCTGCTGGAAGCGTAGTTGACGATCACCGCGGCGCCCTCGGCCGCCAGGTGCAGGGCGATAGAAGCCCCGATACCCTTGGATGCCCCGGTGACGATGGCCACTTTGCCGGCGAGTTTCTGGGACATGGCGGTTTCCTTGTGCTGAAGCGTTGTGTACCGAGAGGTAAATAATAGCGATTGCGCCTGGACCGGGCAAGGGGCATAATGTACTATTTGGTAAGAAAGGAGGTTTTTTCTTGTGCCTGCCGGCCGTCCCCGCGAGTTCGACATCGACCAGGCTCTCGACTCCGCCCTTAAAGTCTTCTGGCGCAAGGGTTACGAGGGCGCTTCGCTGCCTGACCTGACGAAGGCCATGGGCATCAACCGGCCCAGTCTCTACGCGGCCTTCGGCAACAAGGAGGCCTTGTTTCGCAAGGCGATCGATCGCTATGTCGAGGGCCACGCCTCCCACGTCCGCGAAGCGCTGCGGGAGCCGACGGCTCGGGCCGTGGTCCAGCGGCTGTGGAGCGGCAGCATCGACCTGATCACCGGCCCGCGGAACCCGCGCGGCTGCTTCCTGGTGCAGGCGGCGCTGGCCTGTGGGGACGAAGCGGACGGTGTCCGCCGCGAGGTGGCCAGGCGGCGGGTCCGGCTGGAAGCTCGCTTGCGCGAGCGCTTCGAGCGCGCGGTTTCGGAAGGCGATTTGCCGGCCGGCACCGATCCGGCCGATCTTGCCCGCTACGTCGCGACGGTCTCCCACGGCATCGCGGTTCAGGCGGCAGACGGCGCCACGCGCGACCAGCTCAACCGCGTTCGAGAGACGGCGATGCTGGCTTGGCCCTCGTGAGAGCGGGCACGGAAAGAATGGATGCCGCTCTTGCAATGTCGAGCTGATTGCCCGTCGTTCCGGTGCATCGGGTTGGTCAGGCGGGTTCCTTGCTTCGCTCCCACCGCCACACCAGACCGTCCTCGGGATCCTCGACCTCGCCGGTGCGCTGGAAGCCGCACTTGACGAGCACGTGTGTCGAGGCGTTGGGCGCCGGAAGCGTGTGCGCGCGGACGAGGCGCACCCGGCCGCTGTCCAGCGCGAAGGCGACGGCCGCGGCGGTTGCTTGGGTGGCATACCCCCGCTCCTGGAAAGCGGGCACGATGCCGTAGCCGATCTCGACGACCGCATCCTCGTCCGGCGGCCCTTTGAAGCCGACGCTCCCGATCACCGAGCGGCTCTCCCGATGGACGACGGCGAAACCGTGAACCCAGGGATCCGCCGACGCCGACGCGCGGAGCCGAGCCAGCCAGGCGGGCGACACGTCATCCGACACCAGGAAGGCTCGCAGGCCCTCCGCCGCCCGCAGGCCGAAGCACGCCTCGAAACGCTCATAACTCTCGATCAACGCCAGCAGTTGATCGGGTGAATACGGTATCAGCCGGAGATGAACCGTCTCGATTTCCATCGTGCTGTTGTATCGTGGACCCCGGCCCAGCACCCGACAGTCGTCAACTCGAGGATTGGGAGAGCTCGTCGGGCGATCGCGTCAGCCGATAGACCGTCTCGAAGGAGCGGAACAGATCGAGGTACTGCTCCAGGAGGCGGATCATGAGGAACCGCTTGCGCACGCTTTCTCGGGCGGCTTGGCCCAGCCGCTTCCGCAGTTGGGCATCCTTGAGCAACTGCACAATGCGCTGGGCGGCCTGGGCCACCGTGGAGACCAGGAACCCATTCTCACCGTCCCGGATCGGATACCGGATGCCGCCCACATTGCCGCCGATGACGGCCGCCCCCTTCCACATTGCCTCCGTGGTACCGTTGCATACGCCCTATTCCCGATCCACCAGGAACGGAAGTCCCCGGCAACCATCGTGCGCCCCGCGGCCGAGGAATGCAAACCTGGCGTGCAGGGAATCTACCGGCTGGAAATGTAGTCTTGCAGCACCTGGATCTGGAACTCTTGACGGGCGATGATCGCTTTGACCAGGTCACCGATGGAAACGATCCCATCCAGTTGGGCGTCCTTGAACACCGGCAGATGGCGGCATCGCCTTTCGGTCATGAGCCGCATCGCGTCCTCGATGGTGTGATCAGGAGTGATCGACACCAGCTCGCGGGTCATGATCGTCTCGACCGGCGTCTCCTTCGAAGAGCGGCCTTTGAGGACCACCTTGCGCATGTAGTCGCGTTCGGTGATAATGCCAACCACTTGCTCGCCGTCTTTGACGAGCAGGCCTCCGACGTGCCGGCCGTCCATTTCGCCGATCGCCTCGTAGACGGTCCGTTGCGCCTGGATCGAATAGACCTCATGGCCCTTCATGTCCAGCAAGACTTGGATCTTGGTATCCATGGCTGTGTTCCCTGCGACAAGCTAAAACTGGGAAGCCCCAACCTGCGGATTTTCCGACCATCAGAATACCACGGTACATATGCAATTGCGCGGTTTTTACGAAAAAACTTTTGCCGTGTCCGTCGCAGTCCGCCCGTCGCGCGAGAAGCCGCCGGAACGGTTTGACAGGCGGCGCGAGGCCCCTTACGTTGAGGGCCGCTCAGATTCTCCAATCCGGGTTGACAGACGGCACGACACCCTTGCGTTGGCCCCTGCTTGATGAGCCCCCTTACGGCACAAGCGGCCTTCTTTTATTACCTGGCCGCCGCCAGCGTCGTCAGCGCGATTTCGGCCGTGACGCGGAAAAATCCGGTGCACAGCATGCTCTGGGTGCTGGCCCTCTTTCTGCACGTGGCGGGCATCTTCCTGCTGCTGGGCGCGGAGTTCCTGGCGGCTGTCCAGGTGATCGTCTACGCGGGCGCCATCCTGGTCTTCTACCTCTTTGTCCTGATGCTGCTTGATCTGCCGGACGAGGAGGCTCGGCCGCGGTTCAGCGGGCATTGGCCGCTCGCGGCGGCGGGAGCGGCCGGATTCGCCGCCCTGGCCTGGCTCGCCCGAGGCGGGACGACCGACTCGGCTGTCGGTCCCCAGGGCCGCGTGGGGCTTGAGCCGGTTGGACCCGGGGTCGCAACGGACGATCCGGCCATGGGGAGCCTGGCGGAAGTCGGCATGGCGCTGTTCGGCCCGTTCGCCTTGCCCCTGGAGATCGCCGGCCTGGTGCTCCTGGCCGCCATCGTGGGCGCGGTTGTCCTCGCCCGCAGGAGGACGGAAGCATGATCGAGCACGGGGGCGAGGTTCAGGCCTTGAGCGCGGTCCTGTTTGGGATCGGAGTATTCGGCTTCCTGGCCCGGCGCAACTTCATCCTGATGCTGGTGTCGGTCGAGGTCATGCTCAATGCAGTCAACCTGAGCCTGGCCGGATTCAGCCGGCAGCTCGGCGATCCGCGGGGCCAAGTCCTGGCCCTTTTCGTGATCGCCGTGGCAGCCGCGGAGGCAGCGATCGGCCTGGGGCTGCTGATCGCCTTGAACCGGAACAAGCCCGGCGCCGGCGTGGCGGACCTGACCCAGCTCAAGGGGTGACCACGGTGGCAAGCTTGATTCCGCTCATGCCCCTGCTCGCTGTGCTGGTCCCTGCCGCCGGTGCGCTGCTCATCATCTGCACGGGCGAGCGCCGCGCCAATTTGAGGGAGTTCTGGTCTGTGGCGGCCGGTGTCGTGATGTCGGCTCTCATCGCCAGCATGGTCCCGGACGTTCTGGCAGGCGGCACGCCCCAGTGCGGCTTCCAAGTTCTCCCCGCCACGTCGGAATTCTACACCGGCTTCGAACTCGCCCTTCGGGTGGATGCCTTCGGCCTCCTCTTTGCCCTGGGGGCCTCGCTGCTGTGGATTCTGACCTCGTTCTACTCGATTGGCTACATGCGTTCTCTCAAAGAGCACGCTCAAACCCGTTACTTTGCTTGCTTCGCTCTGGCCCTTTCCGCGACCGTGGGAGTGGCCTTCTCGGCCAACCTGTTCACCTTGTTTCTGTTTTATGAGGCCCTGACCCTGGTCACGTATCCCCTCGTGGGCCACCACGAAACGGCCGAAGCGAAGGCCGGCGCCCGCAAGTACGTCATCTATCTGCTGGGCGCTGCCAAGCTGTTGCTCATGACCGCCATCATCCTGACCTACAACGTGGTCGGAACCCTGGGGTTTCGCGTAGGCGGGATCCATCAAGACGCCGGACGGCGGGAATACATTGAGCAGATCATGGAGGAGCCCCTGCTGCTGCTGACGATCTTCGCCCTGTTCCTGTTCGGATTTGCAAAGAACGCGCTGGTGCCGCTGCACAGTTGGCTGCCGGCTGCCATGGTGGCCCCCACCCCGGTGAGCGCGCTATTGCACGCGGTGGCCGTGGTCAAGACCGGGGTCTTCTGCACGCTGCGAGTGTTTCTGTTCGTTTTCGGCCCCGTGGCCATGCGCGACATCGGCGCAGACCAACTGGCGTTGGTCGCTGCCTCGGTGACGATCCTGGTTGGGTCGCTGTTGGCGCTCGGACAGGGCAACCTCAAGGCCCGGCTCGCTTTTTCCACGGTGAGCCAGCTCTCCTACATCATCCTGGGAGCGGCCCTGCTGAATCCCGAC